>DAPKRP010000692.1:0-5515 GCA_031800515.1 Polyangiaceae bacterium LLY-WYZ-14_1
GGGCTCCGGCGGCGACGCCGAGGTGGCCCTCGACATTCGGGAGCGGGTGGATTCCCGGCCCAACGAAGGGGGGCTCTTGGGCATCGCCTTTCATCCGGACTACGAGGCCAACGGGGAGGTGTTCCTGAGCTACACGGGGCAGCGGGACGGCGGGCTCCACAGCGTCGTCTCGCGCTTCCGCCGGCTCGACGACGGTCCGCGTATCGACCCGGACAGCGAAGAGGTCGTCTTTCAGACCCGGCAGCCGGCGGGCAACCACAACGGGGGCACGATCCTCTTCGGTCCAGACGGTCTCCTCTACGTGTCGATGGGGGACGGGGGCGGGGCCAACGACCGATTCGGACACGGCCAGAACCGGGATTCGGTCCTCGGGGCCATCCTGCGCATCGACGTGGACGTCCCCGCCGCGGACGCCTACGGCATCCCGCCGACCAATCCCTTCGCCGACGGTGGTGGCGCCCCGGAGATCTTCGCCTGGGGCTTTCGCAACCCGTGGCGGATGAGCTTCGACCGGGGCACGGGGACGCTCTGGGCCGGCGATGTCGGCCAGGGTCGCCTCGAAGAGATCGACGTGGTGGAGCTCGGCGGGAACTACGGCTGGCCGATCCGGGAGGGCGACGAATGCTTCCAGGCCGCCACCTGCGATCGCGAGGGGCTCGTCGACCCGGTGGCGGTCTATGGGCGCGGCGAAGGGGTGTCCGTCACCGGCGGCTACGTCTACCGGGGACAGGCTCTGCCGGAGCTCGTCGGCGTCTATCTGTACGCCGACTTCGGCTCCGGTCGGCTCTGGGGCTTGTTCGAGGACCCGGTCGACGGCGGCTTCGATCCGACCGTCCTCCTCGATACGGGCGTCGACGTGGCGTCCTTCGCCGAAGACGCCGAGGGCGAGCTCTACCTCATCGGCCTCTCCGGCACCCTTCGGAAGATCGTGCCCGGCGACCCCTCCGGCGGGGGCGACGAATCCTTCCCCCGGCGCTTGTCCGAGACCGGCTGCATGGATCCGTCGGACCCGAGGCGGCCTGGCCCCGGCCTCGTTCCCTATCGGCCCATCGCCGAGCTCTGGTCCGACGGAGCGGAGAAGGAACGCTGGCTCGCGATCCCGGATGGGACCCAACTGGCCCTCGACTTGGACGGCGACTTTCGCTTCCCGGAGGGCACGGTGCTGGTGAAGTCCTTCCGGCAAGGTGGCCGGCTCGTCGAGACCCGGCTCTTCGTCCGGCACGACGATGGGAGCTGGGGCGGCTACTCCTACGCCTGGAACGAAGCCGAGACGGACGCCGAGCTCCTGCCGAGCGCCGCGCGCCGAACGTTTTCGGATGGGGTGAGCTGGGCCTACCCGAGCCGCGGTCAGTGCCTGGCCTGCCATACGGAGGCGGCCGGTCGGAGCCTGGGCCTCGAGCTCGCCCAGCTGGACCACGAGATCGTCTACCCGAGCACCGGTCGCACCGCGAACCAGCTCGACACCCTGCGGGGCATCGGCCTGCTGCCCGCCTCCATCGCGGTGGCCCAGCGACGGCCGAACCTGACCCCCTACCAGGGGGGCGATGCCGCGGTGGGCCCCCGGGCGCGCAGCTACCTCCACGTCAACTGCGCCAGCTGCCATCGGCCGGAAGGGCCGGGACGGGGGGAGCAAGACCTCCGGGCGGAAGCCTCCCTGTCCGCCGTCGGCTGCGGGGACCGGCCGATCCACGGGGACCTCGGCCTCGGGGACCGCGCTCGGCTGCTTCGGCCCGGCGATCCGGACCGAAGCCTCCACGTCCAGCGCATGTCCCGGCGCGACGTGCACCGGATGCCCCCCCTGGCGAGCGAGCGGGTCGATGCCCTCGGCGTCGGATTGGTCGCCGACTGGATCGCTGGCCTCGACGGCTGCGACTAAGGCGGAGTGGTTCAGGCCCGGGGGATGTCGTCCCCTTGGGTGACGTCGATGGTGCCATCGCCGGCGAAGTGGACGTCGAAGACGGGCAGCCCGCCGGCCAGCGCCTTCAGCGTCGCCAGCGCCTGGGTCGCCCCGAGCTCCGGGATCGTACGCAGCAGCCCCTCTTCGTCCGCCGGGGCGAGGGGCAGGTGAGCCGCGGCTCGGCCGCAGAGAAAGCGCGCCGTCTGGTCCCGGAGGTAGGCGACCACCTGGGGGTGATTCACGAACATCTGCACGCCTCCGATCGACGGGGGGATCATCGGGACCTCCGTGAAGGGCCAGAGGGTGCCCTCGACGGTCACGTTGACCACGGCGCCCTCCGAGTGATCGCCCCCCAGGACCACCTGGTGTAGGTCCGGCGCGCCTGCCCACAGGCCTTCGAAGAAGGCGTGGAAGAATCCCGTGATCAGCGCCGGCCGGATGCCGTAGGCCTCCGGATGGGTCAACGCGAGCTTCAGGTGGCCGCAGCCGATGTGCTCCGGCTGCACCAGGTGCTCGAGCAGGCCCTTCCGGAGCCCCTCCGGAGGTCGTTGAAGCAGGTCCTCCCAGTCGTCGATGGTGTGGAGGGAGGCGACCGCCGAGGCGAAGCGACGGTCCGTTCCCAGGGAGCGGGTGAGCCGGTTCAGGGCGTGGTTGTCGGTGTGGAAGTAGATCCCCCCGAAGGTGTCGGCGAAGGCGCGGGTCAGGGCGGGGATCTCCGCGAGGTCGACCTCTCGACCGGTGACCCGTTCGACGGCGGCCAGCCCGAGGAGAAGCTCTCCGGCGTCCCCGCCGGGGGTGCCGATGATCGCCCGGTCCTCTCGCCCGTCGACGCAGGAGGTCTGGCTCGACAGGAGGAAGGCGGCGAGCTTCACCCGCCGCAGCTTGGTCACGTCCCCGACGTGGGCGACGATTCGGTCCCGGGTGAGCCGCCGGTCCCCCTTGGGCAGGGTGAGGGGACGCCCGTCGGAGCCATGCCCCGGCGCCGGCCGTTCGAGCACCCGGTCGAGGACCCCGCCGTCCCGGGACGCCGCGTACCCCTCCTGCCGCCAGAGCTGCATCCCGCCGTTCATCGCGGCGACGGAGGTCATCCCGAGGGCGCCCAGGTAGCGAGCGCCGGTGGTCGAGCGGACCCCGTCCGAGCACACCAGCACCACGGGGGAGTAGGCCGGCAGCAGCTCCGCGATCTCGCCGACCCGGGTGAGGGGCATCCGCCATACGCTCGGGATGTGGCCGACGGGGCCGGTGAGCTCTTCGGAATCTCGTACATCGATCACCCAGACCCGGGGGCCCGCTTCGGCGACGAAGGACGGGGGGAGCACCGGGGTGCCGTCGGCGGTGTGACGAAGGTGGTTGTCCCAGTTCTCCCTCAAAAGGACTTCCGGGTTCGACAGGTCGCTCAGAGGCATGGGGAGCAGCCTACGAAAGGGCCGGCGTCGCCAAAAGGCCTCCCGCGTCACCAGCCGGTGTCATCTCCCTTGCGCCCCTTCCGGCCCCCGTGGTTTCGTCCCGCCCGTGGTCGGGTTTCCCGAGCTCGCCTACGGCGGATGCGCCGCGCTCCTCGTGGCCTACCTGGCCGGCTGGCCGGCGGGAGCCGCGGGGCCGACGGGTGGCGAGCGGCTTCGCTTTCTGGTGGTCGGCGCGACGGTGGCGTTCGTCGCCTTGACCGTCACCGGCTGGCCGCTCCCCACGGCGGGTTTCCTCGGCCTGTCCGGCGCCGGGGCGGCGCTTGCGGTGGCCCTGGTCGTCGACCGGGGGACGCGGACCATGGCCCCTCCGAAGGCGGCTGCCTCCCCGGTGATGGGATTGCTCCCGGAGAACGTCGCGCCGCCCCCCCGCGTCGAGCGAACCACGTCCGCTGCGCCGGCGGTCGATGCCTTCGGAGCGGATGGGTACGGGGCGGAGCTCTTCGACGAGTCGAGCCGTACCTCCGACCGGATCACCGCCCCCGACGTGGTGGTCCACGAGTGCCCGCGCTGCAGGACCACGAACAAGCCGGACGCCCGCTTCTGCAAAGCGTGTAGCGCTCCTCTGGTCCCCTGGGGCTGCGAGGCCTGCGGCCGGATCAACGACGTCGATGCGACCTTCTGCGAGGGATGCCGGGAGCCCGTGCCGCTCCTCGCCAGCCCCTTCGACAGCGTTCCGATCCCCAGCGCCGACGACGACGCCGGGGGGGACCCCGGCTCCGACGACGTCGACATCGACGCCGAGGACGGCGACGACGATGCCGTGGCCGCCGCCCCCCGCGGCGCCGTGGCGAAGGACCCGGAGCCCAGGACCCGGGAAGACGACACGGAGCGGGATCTGGAGGCGGGATGACCACCGATGCAGCAACGGCCACGCGCTCCGAGCGCGGGCGCATCGTCTACCTCGCGGTGGTGGCCTCCGTGCTCACCAGCGTCGCGACCACCTACGGGCTCCGAGCGCTGGAGGGGGCGATCGTCGGCGGGGGCACCGTCGAGGTGCCGGCGGTGGCGGGCCTACCCCGGGAGGCCGCCCTCGAGCTGGTCCAGTCTCGGGGTCTGCGCCTGGTGGTGACGGACCGGGAGGCCAGCGCCGAGGAACCCGCTGGGGCGGTCCTGCGGCAGCAGCCCCTGGCCGGCAGCCAGATGCCCGGCGACGGGGCGGTCGAGGTCGTCGTCTCGACGGGACCGCCCGCGGTCACCCTCCCGGCGACCCTCGTCGGCCAACCCCTTCCGGAGGTGCGGGCCCGGCTCGAGGAGCTCGGCCTCGTGATCGGCGCGGTGGCCCGGACCGGTGAGGGAGCGCCGGGTGCCGTGACCGCCCTGGACCCACCCGGCGGGACCGAGCTGACCGTCGGAGACAGGGTCTCGATCACCGCCGCACCGGACGGCATCCCGGCGCCGGAGCTGGTGGGCCAGCCCTTCGGCGCCGCCCGGGACGCCCTCGAGGAGCTGGGCCTCGAGGTGGGCCGGGTCGGTCGGGAGTACGCGATTCAGAAGCCCGAAGACCACGTCCTCCGCCAGGATCCAGAGCCAGGTACGCTGCTGGATGAGGGGGACCCCGTCGACCTCGTCCTCGCGGAATGAGAGGCTAGTCGCCCGAGTCGGGCGCGCGTTGCCCTTCGTCGCGACCGGCCCCAGACCAACCCGTCGGACGGATGGCTTTCTCGCGCCTCACCAGCCCGATCACCCTGCGCGGCCGAACCGCCCCCAGCCGGGTCGTCTTCGGGCCCCATCCGACCAACCTCTCCCCGAGCCGGTGCTTCGGCGCGGCCCACGCCGCCTACTACCGGGCCCGGGCCGCCGGGGGCGCCGGGATCGTCGTCCTCGAGACGACCTCGGTCCACGAGACCAGCCGACCCCTCGAGTACACGCCGGACGGAACCCTGCCCGAGGCGTCCTTCGCCCCGGGCCTCGCCGCCGCCGCCGGCGCCGTCCAGGACGCGGGTGCCCTGGCGCTCCTCTCCCTGGCCCACGCCGGCGGCGAGGGGACGAGCCACTGGAACCAGCGGGAGCTCTGGGCGCCATCGCCGCTGCCCGAGGTCAACAGCCGGGAGGTTCCGAAGGCGATGGACCGCCGGGATGCCGACGAGGTGGTCGCCGGCTTCGCCCGGGGGGCCGACCTCGCCTGCCGCGGCGGCCTCGACGGCGTCGAGGT
>DAPKRP010000693.1:0-6471 GCA_031800515.1 Polyangiaceae bacterium LLY-WYZ-14_1
GAGCTGGCTCGAGTTCAACCAGCGGGTGCTCGAAGAAGCCCTCGACCCGGAGGTGCCGACCCTGGAACGGCTCAAGTTCCTAGGGATCGTCGTCAGCAACCTGGACGAGTTCTTCATGGTCCGGGTGGCGGGCCTCATCGAACAGTCCGTGGAGCGCGTGCTCCGGGTCAAGGAAGATGGCCTCACCCCGGACGAGCAGCTCGACCGCATCGGACCGCGGGCGGGCCGAATGCTCGACGACGCCTACGCGGTGCTGGCATCCGAGATCCTGCCCACCATCGCTGCCCGGGGGGTTCGCCTGCGGAAGCCCGAAGAGCTCACCCCGGCGGCCCGGAGGCACCTCGAGGCCTACTTCGTCGATCAAGTGCTCCCGGTGCTCACCCCCCTGGCCATCGACCCGGGGCACCCCTTTCCCCACGTTCGAAACGGCTCCCTGAACCTGGTCGCCATGCTCACGGGCAGCGTTCGCCGTCCCGCCCACTCGGTGGCCTTCGCGGTCATCCAGGTACCGAGCGTGCTTCCCCGGCTGGTCCGGATCCCCGACGGCGTCGGGGAAGACGGACCGTCCCCGGACGACCCGGAACCCCCCTCGGAAGGGGCGGCCCGGCCCGTCGACTTCGTGCTGCTGGACGACGTGATCGGCATGCACGTCGCCGAGCTCTTCAGCGGCTTTCGCTGCCTGGGGGCATGGAGCTTCCGCGTGTTGCGGAACTCGGACCTGGAGGTCGACGAAGAGGAGGCGGAAGACCTCCTCGAAACGATCGCCGAGGAGATCCGCCGCCGGGACCGGGGCCGGGCGGTGCGACTCACCGTCGACGCGGACATGGACCCGGCGGCGATCGAGATGCTTTCCGCCGCCCTCGGCGTCGACCGCCGCTTCGTCTATCCCCTGGACGGCCCGCTTTCCCTGCCCGACCTCTCCGCCCTCGGGAAGCCCCTCGCCGACGAAAAGGACCTCCGGGACGAGCCCTTCGAGCCCCAGGTCCTTCCCCCCTTCCGGGGCAGCCAGGATCCCTTCGCCGTCATCCGGGAAGGCGACCTACTGCTCTACCACCCCTACGAATCCTTCGACCCGGTCGTCCAGTGGATCGAGACCGCCGCCGACGACCCGGACGTCCTCGCCATCAAGCAGACCCTCTACCGGACCAGCGGTGACAGCCCGATCGTGAAAGCCCTGAGCCGGGCCGCAGAGAACGGCAAGCAGGTCACGGCCCTGGTCGAGCTGAAGGCGCGCTTCGACGAGGAGAAGAACATCCAGTGGGCAAAGACCCTGGAAGAGGCAGGCGTCCACGTCGTCTACGGTCTGCTCGGCCTGAAGACCCACTGTAAGACCGCCCTGGTCGTCCGCCGAGAAGGGGACGGCCTTCGGCGTTACGTCCACCTAGGGACCGGCAACTACCATCCCCAGACCGCCCGGCTGTATACGGATCTGTCCTACTTCACCTGCCGGCCGGAATTCGGTGTGGACGCGACGGCCCTGTTCAACCTGCTGACGAGCTGCACGGCCCCCGGGAACTGGCGGAAGATCACCGTGGCGCCTCTCGGTCTGTTCGAACGGATCCTGGGGCTCATCGAACGGGAAGCCGCCTACGCCCGGGCTGGCAAACCCGCCCGCATCCTCGCCAAGATGAACTCCTTGGTGGATCCGGACGCGATCCAAGCGCTCTACAAGGCCAGCCAGGCCGGGGTGCAGATCGACCTGATCGTGCGGGGCATCTGCTGCCTGCGCCCCGGGATCCCCGGCTTGAGCGACAACATCCGGGTGCGCAGCATCGTCGACCGGTTCCTCGAGCACGCCCGGATCTACTGCTTCGAGGCGGACGGTCGCCAGGAGGTCTACTGCTCCAGCGCCGATTGGATGCCGCGGAACTTCCACCGGCGGGTCGAGGCCCTGTTCCCCATCGAAGATCCCGCCCTCAAGACCCGACTCCTCGACGAGATCCTGGCGATACAGCTGGAAGACAACGTCAAGGCGCGCCTCCAGCGAGCCGACGGCACCTACGAGCGTATCCGACCGGAAGAGGGAGCCCCGGTCGTCCGCAGCCAGGCCGCGTTTCTTCGGCTGGCGCGGGAGGCGGCGGACCGGGCGGATGCCCTGGAACGCCGGGAGCGCCCCTTCGTCGTCCGCCCGGTTCGAAAGAACCGCACCGCCTTCGAGACGTCGACCGGAACCACCCCGGCCGTCCCGACCAGGGAGACCAATCCGCCTCCGCCCCCGGCACCCCCGGAGCCCGCCGGGGAATGACGCCGGTCGCCCCGGACTAACGCGCCAGGGCGCGGCCCAGGACGGCGACCAGGGGGTCCAGGGTCCCGTTCAGGCTCGGGCGGCAGATGCTCTCCACGAGCCCGTTGCCTCCGGCGTCTTGGATGCCCCGGGCGACCTCCGCCAACCGGCGTCCCGGACGCGCCTCGCCGTCGTCGCCCTGGCAGACGGGAAGCACGTTCTCTCCCCAGAGGCCCCGACCTCCGGGGTCATCGCGGGGTCGGCGTCCTGCTCCTCGGCCATGCTCTGGGAGTTGTCGGCGACCACCAGCACGACGCCGGTCAGGCGTCCCGGTCGCTGCGACGACGGGTAGCGGCGACGTGGTCGGCGAAGGACGAGGAGGCTCCGGCACCCCGACGTCCCGGGGTCGGGTCGGAGCCGGGGGCCGCGGTGTCCCCCGGGCGCTGGCGTGGGCTCCCGCCGTCCTGCCCGCCGCCGAACCGCCGGGTGGCGGTTCGGGAGCGCTGAGCCAGGCCGCTCCCGCCCTTGGCGCCGGCGCGTCCACCATCGTCGGCGTCCTCGTCGCCGGCGTCGGCGGCGGGGCGGGCGTCCGCGTCGAGGTCGTCGAGGAACCGTCGGAGTAGCCCGTCGAGCATCAGGTCCCGCTGGTCCGAGCGGAGGCTCCCGCGGGCGTGCTCGTCGACGATCTCCGTCCAACGCCCCCGATAGGCGTCGACGAGGCGGCGACACCGTTCCGACTGGACCATGACGTCCCGGTGATTGCGCCCGTAGACGGTGACCAGGCCGGCGATCGACGCCCCGGTCAGGAGCACGCCGAGGGGACCGCCGAGGAGCACGCGAAGCAGGACGGCCACGGCGGTCGCCGAGGCGGCCCCGGTCAGCACCTTCTTCGCCGAGTCGACGGACGCCGCTTCTTCGAGGGCGACCCCCCAGGCTTCCCGGGAGGCGAGGAGAAGCGCGAGGAAGCGGACCCGACGGCCCCGGCGGGTGCGCCAGTAGGTGCGGATCGCCTCCCGGAGGAACTCGGCGTAGCTCGCGCTGGGGTCGGCCATGGCCCCAAGGTAGCAGCGCCCCCCGGGGTCGGGCATCCTGGTGGATCGTGCCGTCGTCGTCTCCGCCCCGGGCTCTCGTCGTACCCGTGCCCGTCCTCCTCGCGGGCTGCCTCGCCCTCGTCGGCGGCGGATGCGGCGGTGGCTCCACCGGCCGCGGCAGCGCCGAGACCGTGGAAAAGGACGAGGCCAACGCGTCCCGGCGGTCCGGATCCCAGGGGGCGGGGGTCGCCGCCGGAGACGACGCCGAGCTTCGGGGTCTCCTCGACGACCTGCCGGGCCTCGGCGGGGCGGGCCGGCCCGGGGACGTGCCCCCGGAGGTCGAAGGCCCGCCGCCCCGGGTGACCAGCCTCCCGGAGGCGGAGGCCGCCTTCCGGACGGGGCACCACGCGCCGGCCAGGGCCTGGCTCGAGCGGGTCGCGGACCCCGGCGGCGACGACCGGGCGCGGCAGGCGACCTGGCTCCTCGCCCGTCTCGAGCTCGCGACCGGGCGCTACGACGAAGCCCGGGCCCGGGGAGCCGCCCTCGCCGAAGGGGCCCCGGCCCCGGCGGAGCAGGCCCGCGCCCTGACCTTGACCGGCGAAGCGGACCTCCGGCGGGGTCGGTTGGAGGCCGCCGAGCGCAGCCTGCGACGGGCGATCGCCGCCGACCCGAACGCCTTTCGAGCCCAGGTCTTCCTCGGTCGCCTTCTCGACCGTCGGGGGCGGCGCCTGGAAGCCCGCCCCGCCTTCTTGGAGCTCATCGGCGCCTACAACGACCGCCGCATCGACGGCCGGGACGCCGCCGGGCTGACCTACGTCGCGATGGCCGCCCGGGGCCTCGGCAGCCCCCAGGACGCCAACGACGCCTTCCGGGAGGCGACCCGGGCGGATCCGGATCGGGTCGAGACGCAGCTGGAATGGGCGCGGCTCTTCCTCTCGAAGTACGACGCCGGCAACGCGGAGACCAGCGTTCGGGAAGCCCTTCGGCGCAACCCCGGGAGCGCCCTCGCCCACGCCCTCATGGCGCGCATCCGGATCGCCCAGAGCTTCGACTTCGAGGCCGCCAGCGCCTACCTCGACCGGGCCCTGTCCATCGACCCGAAGCTGGTCCCGGCCCACGTCACCCGCGCGGGCATCGCCCTCCGGGAACGGGACTTCGCCGGCGCCCACGGGCACCTCGACCGGGCCCTCGCCGTCGACCCGAACGACCTCGAAGCGCTGAGCGTCCGGGCCGCGGTGCGTTTCGTCGAAGACGATCGGGAAGGCTTCGACGCCGCCGAGCGCGCCGTGCTCTCCCGGCACGCGAGCTACGGCGAGATGTACACGACCATCGCGGACTACGCCGACTGGGAGCATCGCTACCCGGACATCGTCGACCTCGCCCGGAAGGCCGTCCTGCTGGACCCGTCGGATGGGCTCGCCCACGCGACCCTGGGGCTCAACCTGCTGCGGGTCGGCGACGAGGCGGAGGGCCTCGCCGCCCTCCGGGAGGCCTGGCGACGGGACCGCTTCAACGTCCAGGTGTTCAACACCTTGGAGTTCTATGACGACGTCGTCCCGGTCGCCTACGAGGACCTGGACGCCGCCCCCTTCAAGCTTCGGGTCCACCGGGAGGAACGGGCGGTGCTGGAAGCCTTCGTCCCGGGCCACCTGCGCGCGGCCTGGCAGGCGATGGTGAGCCGCTACGGGTTTACCCCGGAGGGGCCGGTGCGGGTCGAGCTCTACGCCGACCCAGAACACTTTTCCGTGCGGACGGCGGGACTGCCCCGGATCGGCGTGCAGGGGGTCTGCTTCGGCAAGGTGGTGACCGCCCTGTCCCCCCGGGGCGGTCCCTTCAACTGGGGGGAGATCACCTGGCACGAGCTCGCCCACGTGTTCCACATCCAGCTTTCCGACCATCGGGTTCCCCGCTGGTTCACGGAAGGGCTCGCCGAGTGGGAGACGGGGCAGGCGCGACCGGAGTGGAAGCGGGAGGACGACCATCGCCTCCAGGCGGCCCTCGACGCTGGGCGGCTCCCGCCCATCGGGCTCCTGAATCGGGCCTTCACCCAGGCCCGCGGCCCGGAGGACGCGACCCTCGCCTACTACGCGAGCACCCAGGCGGTGACCTACCTCATCGAGGCCCACGGGTTCTCCGTCATCCCGCGGATGCTGAAGGCCTGGGCCGCCGGCAAGGAAACGGATCAGGTCGTCGCCGAGGTGGTCGGGGTCGACCTCGACGCCCTCGACCAGGGGTTTCGCGGCTGGCTGGCTGCTCGCCTGGCCCCCCGGGCCGCCGAGGTGCGGGTAGACCTGCGGCGCTTCCGGGACCTCCCCCAACGGGCCGCCGCCGCCCGGTCCGCCCCGGAGGACGCAGCGGCGCAGTCCGCCCATGCCGCCGCCCTGCTCCTCGCCGGCGAGGCCGAAAAGGCCGTCGAGCGGGCGAACGCCGCCCTCGCCCTCGACCCCGGGGACCCGACCGCACGAGTGCTGCTGGCGCGCCTGGCCCTCGACCGGGGGGATGGGCCCAGCGCCCGGCGTCAGCTCGACGCCTTGCTCCAGGCGGGCCGGGATGGCTACGAGCTCCGGTTGCTTCAGGCCCGAGCGGCGGCGGCGACGCGGGACGCCGCCGGGGTCCGGGGCGCCCTCGACGCGGCCACCGCCCTCGACCCTGACCGGGGGGAGGCCTGGGCCGGCCTGGCGGATCTGGCCCGCCGGAACGGGGACGACGTCCTGCTGCGGCGCGCGCTGCGTCGCCTGGTCGACATCGACCAGCACGACCGGGGCGCCCATCACGCCCTCCTCGAGGTGCTGGTGACGGAGGGCGCCTGGGACCCGGCGGGGGACCTCGCCGAGCGGATGATCTTCCTCGACCCCCACGACCCCCGGGTGCACCTCGCCCTCGGCGCGGCGCGCCTCGCCGGAGGCGATGGCTCGCCCCCCCGGCAGCAGGCCCGCTCGGCGCTGGACGCCCTCGACCGGGCGCGCGGGCTCGGGGCGCCGGCCGGGCGAGTCGAGCCCCTTCGGGCGCGGGCCCTGCGGGCCCTCGGCCGCTCCGACGAGGCCGCCGAAGCCGAAGCCGCCGCGGCCGCCGCCACCACCGACGTCGACCCCCAGCAGCCTGTCCCGGGCGGGGCGTCCGGCGGCGGCGGCGCCCGGCCACCGGGCGGCGAAGAGCCCGGGCCCCGCGAGCGTCCATGAAGGGGGCCTCCCCGCAGCCGGCGCCGACCGAGTCGCC
>DAPKRP010000694.1:0-2495 GCA_031800515.1 Polyangiaceae bacterium LLY-WYZ-14_1
GCGGCGAAGGCCCGGCCGAGGCACCCGGGCACCATGGAGACGTCCCCCCGCCCCGTCCACCCGACGGGGGGGTCCGGCGGGGGTCTCAGCGGCGAAGGAGTCGTTCGATCACGTCTTCCAAGGTCGCCAGCCGGATGGGCTTCGCCAGGTAGTCGTCCATGCCGGCGTCGAGGCAGCGGCGCCGGTGCTCTTCGAAGGCGTGGGCGGTGAGGGCGACGATGGGGACCGACCCGGCCGCACCGCTCAGGCCCCGGATGCGGCGGCTGGCCTCGAGCCCGTCGAGCACCGGCATGTGGACGTCCATGAGCACCAAGTCGAATCCGCCCCCCGCCGCGGCGTGCACCGCGGCCTCCCCGTCTTCGACGAGGGTCGCCCGGATGCCCAGGCGGTCGAGCATCCGGGCCACCACCGTCCGATTGACGGCGTTGTCCTCGGCGACCAACGCGTGCCTCCGATGCCTCGAGGCCGGCCGAGAGGGGGGCGGGACGGTTCGGCTTGGGGACTCGGGAAAGGGCTCCGGGGGGGCCCCGGTGGCCGCTTCGAAGGGGATCTCGAGCTCGAAGCGGGCACCGACCCCGGGCGTGCCGTCCGCCGTGAGGGTGCCCCCCAAACGTTCGACCACCCGGCGGCAGATCGCGAGCCCGAGCCCGGTGCCTCCGAAGCGGCGGGTGGTCGAGGCGTCCGCCTGGGTGAACGGCTCGAAGAGCCGGGGAACGTCCTGGGGGTCCAGGCCGATCCCCGTATCGGCGACGCCGATGCGGAGCGTCCCCGAAGGCCCGTCACCCGCCCGCCAGGACATCTCGAAATCGATCCGGCCCGACGAGGTGAACTTCGCCGCGTTGCCGGCCAGGTTCAGGAGGAGCTGGCGAAGGCGGACCGGATCCCCGAGCAACCGCCCGGGGACGTCGGCGGCGACGTCGACCCCCAGGGACACCTCTTTGCCCATGAGCTGGCCTCGGGTCACCACCGCGACCTCGTCGAGCACGGACCGGGGGTCGAAGCCGAGCCGCTCGACGATGAGCCCGCCGGCTTCGAGCTTCGAAAAATCGAGGATGTCGTCCACCAGGGCGAGCAGCGTCTCGGAGGAGGCCCGGACGACCTCGACGATCTCGCGCTGTTCCCCGTCGAGCTCCGTGGTCTCGAGGAGCTGGGTCATGCCGATGATCCCGTTGAGGGGGGTCCGGATCTCGTGGGACACGGTGGCGACGAACTCCGTCTTCGCCCGGGCGACGGCCTCCGCTTCCTCTTTGGCCTGGCGAAGGGCGGCCTCCGCCCGGCGACGCTCGGTGACGTCGACCATCACGGCGAAGCTGCTCAGGAGCTCGCCCTTCGGACCGAGGCGAGGCGTGCCGTTGACCGAGACCCAGACCTCGTGGCCGTCCCGATGGACCAGGGCGACCTCGTAGGACGAGCTCTCGCCGTACCACCGGCGGCGGAGGTGCTCGTCGATGGTCTCCTGGTGACCTGGTCCCAGAAAGTCCGAGAAGGGACGGCCCTGGATCTCGGCGGGGGCGTAGCCGATCATGCGCGCCATCCGCTCGTTGACGAACATGGTCCGGGCGGAGGCGTCGATCTCCCAGATGCCCGCCCCGGCGCGCTCGACCAGAACCCGGAAGCGGGCCTCGCTTGCTTCCAGCGCCTGCCGGGCCTTCCGCTCTTCGGTGACGTCCTGCAGGGTGCCGTAGAGGCGGACCACCCGGCCGCCCCGGACCTCCGCCCGATTCGTCGACCGCATCACCGCCCGGCGGCCGGCAGGCGTCGTGATTCCGTACTCTAGGTCGTAGTCGGCGCCCTGCTCCCGCAGCTGGCGGAAACGCCGGACCACCTCGTCCCGGTCCTCGGGATCGATGAAGCTCAGGACGAGCTCCGCGTCCGGGGCGCGCGCCGCCGGTTCCAGATCGTGGAGCCGGAAGGATTCCTCCGTCCACTGGAGGGTCTCGGTCTCCGGGTCGAAGGCCCAGCCGCCGACCCGGGCGGCGCTCTCGGTCTGTCGGAAGAGCTGGATCATCCGCTGCTCATCCGTCGCGTCCCGGGCAAACCCGTGCCAGACGATGGATCCATCCGGCTCCCGGGACGGCAGGGACCGCCCATAGACGGACCGTACCCCCTTCGTCGGGTGCTGGACCCCGAGGAGCGTCTCCCAGGGGCAGAGCTGCCGAGCCGACTCGGCGATGCTCTCGTTCAGGAGGGGAAGGTCCTCCGGGAGGGCGCGGGAGAAGAGGGACATCGGGTCCCGTCGCGCTTCGTCCGCCGGGACGCCGAACACGTCGATGGATTGCTCGGAGCAAAACGGCAGCTCGTAGCCGCCGTCCGGCCGCATCCGGAAGACGTAGGTCATGATCGGCAACCCCGCGACGAGGCGCCGAAGCGATGCGGTCTCTGCGCCGTCCCCGGGGTCGGCCATGGTCGTCCTGCGGTCCATCGACGGTGGGTGACGGTTCTGAATCGCCGTTCCGCGAGCGCTCGGGGGAAAGCGGGGCGCCCCGCCCGCCCCC
>DAPKRP010000695.1:0-2734 GCA_031800515.1 Polyangiaceae bacterium LLY-WYZ-14_1
CCTCGCCCGCGTCGTCGAGGGTCACCCGGAGGACCACCGGCCCGTCTGGGCGCGGGGCCCCGGCCGGGGCGGCCAGGGCCGGGATCGGGTCCAGGAGCTCCGGCGGGACGGCGCCGGCGTGGACCTCCCGGCCTTCCGGCTCCCCAGTGCCGACGCCGGGGGGCTCGGCGAGGACACTGGCCGCCGGTAGGACGAGGCAGCCGACCATCCCGAGCACGCCGCTCGCCCTTCCGGGCGCGCCCGCCGGGGGCCGCCGTACCGCCACCCGCCGTCGCCCGGCGGGTCGGACCACAGCGCGCTCCTGCCAGATCGGCCGTCGCATGGGGCGGAGTGATATTGAAAGTAGTTTTCAGTTTCAAGCCAGTAGCGACGCCGGGCGTGTCGATTCACACGCTGTTCACGCGGTCACCGGACCCAAGCCCTCGATTTTTTCGAGGAAACCGTGGGAAAAAAATGGGCGCTGCTCGGCCGAAGCGAGGATCAGCGCCGGGCCCCGTCCCGCAGACGGATGCGCCGGCGAGACCGCTGCTCCCGCAATTCGAGAAATCCGTCCCGGATCGCCAGGGGGACGCATCGCGTGGGCGGCCCCCCATCGCCGAGGCGCCCCCGCCGTCCTCCCGCAAGCCGAGGTGCGTCCACCGGCGTGCTCCACAGGGCGTTTCGCCGCACCAGGGACCAGGCGGTCGCCCGACGATCGTCGACCAAAAGGACCAGGTCGTCCCGGCAGGCGAGGCCGAAGACCAATGAGCCATCGCCGCCGCCCTCGTCTTCCCCCCCGGCGCCTGCCGTCCACCGGGCCGGCGGCGTCGTCTCGTCGGTCAAGGGAAGGGACCAGCGCTCGTCCTCGGCGCCCCGGTCGAGGGCGAGGACGGCCCGGACGGCGCGCCCGGTCGCCGGCCCGGTCGGCGGGGCCAGGCCCATCAGCAATCGCACCCGCTCGCGCCCCCGCACCCCGTCCACGTCGAGCCGGCAGCGGCAGCCAGACACCGGATGAAGCGGCGCGTCCACCGCGGCCTCCCCGTCTCCCCCGGCGAACCCTTCATCGCCTCCGAAGGACGCCGTCGACGCCTCGATCCCCAGGGCGGTCAGGAAGGGGCGGAGGTCGACACCGAGCTGCTCCTCGGCGCGGGCGACCGCGGCGACCGCTCCGTCGGCGAGCCGCGTTCCCCCCGGGACCAAACGAGGAAACGCGAGGGCGAGGACCAGACACAGCAGCGCCACCTGGGTCACCCCCCGCAGCAGCCGTCCGGCCAGGATCCGGCCCCAGGGCCGACCACGGCGTCGCCGGCGCTTGAGCACCCGCTTCGACGAGGCGGGCGCCTCCGGCGGCGGGCGCCAGCTCGTCGGTGGCTCCCAATCCCGGGGCGTCTCGAGGGAGAGGGTCTTCGCCCCGCGGAGCCGGGTCACGTTCCCACAGTAGACGCACTCGGCGTAGCGCTGCCCGGAGGCCGGGACGTCGAGGGGGGCTCCGCAGCGGGCGCATTCCACCAGCACGCGGGGATCTACGACGGACCGGGGATCATCGAAGCCGTCCCTGGCGTTTCGGCTCCCGGCGTTTGGCCAGGGGCTTCTTCAGCTCCCCCTCGGAGACCAGACGCGCCAGAGCGGACTGCGCCTTCTTCGAGCCCATGCGGCCGAACCACTCGAGCTCGCCGGATAGCTCGGTGCCCACCACCGGGCTGTCGCAGATCTTCTGGCAGCGGACCCGTTCGACCTCCACCCCGAGCGCATCGACCACCGACAAAAGCCGGGGGTCCCTGCCGAGGGCTTTCCGGCAGCTCGAACCGGCGCAGACGTAGAGCTTTCGTCCCTTCATCGCAGCGCGTACCGCCGATGCCCCGAGGGTCGCCGGACCGCCGAGGTCAGGCTTCCCGGTAGTCCCGGAGCATCTTCTTGAGCTCGAGGGCGTGGCCTTCTTCCTGGCCGATCATCCCCCGGGCGTACTCCTCGAGGTAGATGCTTCTTCCCTCCACCTCATGGAGGAGCTGGCGGTAGAGGTCCAGGGCCCGGGACTCGTGGGCCAGGCTCTCGTTCAAAAGAGCGAAGACCGTGTGCTCGTGGCTCTCTTCGATCGGGGCGACCCGGAGCGTCGGGTGTCCTTCGAGACCGGTCAGGATCTCCCCGGCGGCCTGGGCGTGGGTCAGGGACTCCGTGGCCTGAGCCTTGAAGAAGTCGACGAGGGGCAATCGGTTCGGCCCGGTGACCATCAGCGCGTAGTGGGTGTAGCGGACCACCCCGGCGAGCTCCTGCTGCATGATTTCATCGAGGATGCGGGCCGCGGCGGAGGACGGGTCGGAGACGTCGTTCATGGTCCAAGGCTAGTGCCCCTCCCCGGGAGTTCGAGGGGGAACCGCGCGCCAAGAGACGATCCCTGCGTTTGATATTGACTTTCACTTTCAACAAGTGTAGGTCGCTGGCATGCATCACGCCAGTCGCCATCACGAGCACACCCTCGTCTTCCACCTCGGCCTCGGCATCGTTCCCCTCCTCCAGCAGGCGGTCCGGGCCGGCCGCTTGCCGGAGGTCGGCTGCACGGACGGCGTCCCTCTGGCCGACCCCGGTCTCGCCACCCACACCCAGGCCCACCGGCTGGAAGAGAAGCTCTTCCTGGTTCGGGTGCGGAACGCCGGCTTCGAAGGTGCGCTCATCGTCCACCTCTGCCCCTGCTGCGCCGAGCCCGGATCCGTCGTCCTCCACGAGTTCAACGGCGACGTCCGTGCCCTGATGCGCTGGG
>DAPKRP010000696.1:0-2623 GCA_031800515.1 Polyangiaceae bacterium LLY-WYZ-14_1
CCGCCGGGTCCTCTCCCCCCGGCCCGGCGCCCGGCTCGCCCGGGCCGCGGTCGCCGCCACGGCCCTCCTCTCCGGCTGCCAGAACGTCACCGGGGGGGACATCCGGGACTGCACCCCGGCCTTCGAGGACAACGGCTTCCCCCCCGGCGCCGGGGTGACCGGCGGCGGGGCCTGGCAGAGCAGCGATTGGCTCGTCCCCGCCGGCGAGAGCTGGATCCCCCTTCCCGGCGCATGCCTGGTCACCGTGCCCCACGACCTCGGCCGGACCCCGGCCCTGGTCCAGGTGTACGTGAGCTTCGTGCCCTCGGGACAGGCGTCGGCTCTGGCCGCCGGGGACATCGCTCGCATCATCGACGTCACCGACCTCGACGTCACCCTGCGGAACGACACCCTCGAAGACTTCTTCGTGCGCGTCGTGCTCCAGTGACCCCCGCCTCCCCTCACCAGGACTCCCTGCCCTCTAGGGAACGTCTGACCCTCGACGCGCCCAGTCGAGCGACGGACCGGCTTCGCGGCGTCGCCGGCCTCCTCGCCGCGGGGGCGGTGGGGGTCATCCTGCTCGTCGGCGGGCTCGGAGACCCCCGCCTCGTGCTCTGCAGTGGCGTCGGCGCCTTGTTCGCCATCGGTTGGATGGCCCGGGGGGCCCGGCGCCGGGACCCGACGGCCTGGCTGCTCGAGCTCTCCCCGGAGCGCCTCCGCTTGCAGCAGGGACCCCGCGGTCGCACCGTGGACTGGGCGCGGGTGCGCGCGGTGGAGGTGGACGAGGAACGTCTGGCGGTTCGGGTCGTGGTGGATCCCCTCCCGAAGGACCGCCCTCGGGCTGGCCCGGCGGCCTCTTCTTCCCCGCCACCGCCGGCCGCCGATGGGGGCCGGGACGACGGGGACCCCCGGGACCTGGTGATCCCACCGGAATACGGCGGGCTGGGTGTCTACGAGCTCGCCGGGCGCCTAGAGGCCTACTGGAAACGGTCACCTGCGCCGGCGGCGGATGTTGATTAACCTTCCGAGGAAACGGTCATGGCGGAGGAAGAAAACGAGATCGGCGTCGTCACGGAGCCCGAGACCCGTCGGAAGCTCAAGCGACCACGCCAGTTCAAGGTGCTGCTCCACAACGACGACTACACCACCCGCGAGTTCGTCGTCGAAGTCCTGAAGCGGGTCTTCCGGAAGGACGAAGGGGAGGCCGTCCGGGTCATGCTCCACGTCCATTACAACGGGGTCGGCGTCGCCGGCCTCTACTCCCGGGAGGTCGCCGAGACCAAGATCGAGACCGTGCACCGCCTCGCCCGGGAGCGGGAGTTCCCCCTGCGCCTCACCATGGAACCGGAAGATGGCGCCGGCTCGGACGAAGGCGGGTCGGATTGACGGGACCCCACGGGGGACCGAGGTTTCCCATTCCCCATGAGCGTGGCGCCCGGTTCGGGCGCGCGCGGAGGTGGCACGAGTGCCCGGGCCGCTGATCGCGAAAGAGCTTCAAAACACCCTGCGAACCGCCTTCGAAGCGGCCGTCGAACGTCGCCACGAGTACGTGACGCTGGAACACCTGCTCCTGGCGCTCCTGGACGACCCGAAGGCCGGCAAGGCCATCGACGCCTGTGGAGGCGACCGCAAGCTCCTGCGGAAGGGGCTCGAGGACTGGCTGGAGGCCCAGCTGGAAGCCATCCCGGACGACGAGGGCGAGATCGAGCCTCGCCAGACCATCGGCGTCGAGCGGGTGCTCCAGCGTGCCGCCTATCACGCCATCTCGTCGGAGATGCGCTACATCGACGGCGGGAACGTGCTCGTCCAGCTCTTCAAGGAAGAAGACTCCCAGGCGGTCTTCCTCCTGCAGAAGGCCGGGCTCAGCTCCTTCGACCTGAAGCAGTACGTCTCCCACGGCGTCGCCCCGGACGGGTCGACGGATGCGGAGGGGGAAGCCGCGCCGACGGGGGACGACGACGAAGAAGAAGGCGGGGGAAGCCGCCGGGATCCGCTGGAGGCCTACACGACGCCCCTGGTCCAGGAGGCGGCGGCGGGGCGCATCGACCCCCTGGTCGGCCGCGCCCAGGAGCTCGAGCGCACCATCCAGGTGCTCTGTCGCCGACGTAAGAACAACCCCGTCTTCGTCGGGGAGCCGGGGGTCGGAAAGACCGCCATCGCCGAGGGCCTGGCCCTCCGGATTCACGAGGGCCGCGTCCCGAAGGTGCTCGAAGGGGTCGAGATCTACGCCCTCGACATGGGCGCGCTGCTCGCCGGGACGAAGTACCGGGGTCAGTTCGAGGAACGCCTGAAGGGCGTCATCCGCCGGCTCGAGGACGACGAAAAGGCGGTGATGTTCATCGACGAGCTCCACACCATCGTCGGCGCCGGGGCGACGAGCGGCGGGTCGATGGACGCCTCGAACATCCTGAAGCCCGTGCTTGCCTCCGGGCGGATCCGATGCATCGGCTCCACCACCTACGCCGAGTACAAGCATCTCGAGCGGGACCGGGCCCTCGCCCGGCGCTTCCAGAAGATCGAAGTCGGTGAGCCCACCGTCGACGAGACCGTCGATATCCTCACCGGGCTCCAACCCCGTTACGAAGACCACCACGGGGTCAAGTACGAAGAGGATGCGATCCAGGCCGCCGCCAAGCTCGCGGAC
>DAPKRP010000697.1:0-3771 GCA_031800515.1 Polyangiaceae bacterium LLY-WYZ-14_1
CACCAACGCCTACCTCTTCGGGACCGGCGAGGCGGTGTTGATCGAGCCCGCGTCCCCGTATCCGGAGGAGATCCGTCGCGCGGTGGACTGGGTCGAAGCGGCGCGGGGCCGGGGCCAGAGGCTCGTCGCGATCCTGGTCACCCATCACCACGGGGACCACGTCGGCGGGGCCCGGGCCCTGGCCGACGCCCTCGACCTGCCCCTCTGGGCGCATCCCCGCACCGCCGACCGCCTTCAAGGGGAGCTCGTCTTCGACCGCCTGCTCGAGGATGGGGAAGAGCTGTCCCTCGCCGCCGGAGCGGAGGAGCGCCGGGGGCCCCGTCGCCTCCGCTGCGTCCACACGCCGGGCCACGCCCCCGGGCACCTCTGCTTCTTCGACCCGGAGTCCCGGGCCATGGTGGCCGGAGACATGGTGGCCGGCGTGGGGACCATCCTGATCGAGCCGACCGACGGCCACATGGGTCGTTACCTGGCCTCCCTGCGACGGATGCGCCGCCTCTCCCCGTCCGTGCTCCTCCCAGCGCACGGCGACCCCATCCGGGACCCGGACCGGTGTCTCGACCACTATCTTCGCCACCGCTTGGCCCGGGAGGCGAAGGTCCTGGCCGCCCTGGTCGATCACGGCGAACCCGCCTCCCCGGACGCCCTCGTACCGGTGGCCTACCAGGACGCGCCGGCCGCCGTCTGGGGCCTGGCGGCGTTGTCGACGGAAGCGCATCTCCTCGAGCTGGTTCGGCAGGGACGGGCCCGGCGCCGATCCGACGGCCGCTGGGAGCCCGCCGACCCGGGAGACGACCCGGAGGATGCGACCGCCGCCGTCCCCGGCTCGGTCAACGGCGGCCCACCCGTTCCCGGCGGGCGGTGATGGTGCGCTCCCGCCCCCGGCGGGAGATGGTCACGTCCACGGGAACGTTCGCCGGCCCCCGAAGGAGCGCCCGGGCCTGGCCCGCCGAGAGCACGGGTTCCCCGTCCACCGCGGTCACCCGGTCGCCGATGCGCAGGCCTGCCTGCCGCGCCGTGCTTCCCGCTCTAACCCCGGTCACCGTCACGCCATCGGGACCGCTCTCGAGGGTCAGCGCGAGGGCGACCAGCCGGGGGGCGGCCGCTTCGCCGTCGTCATCGTCGCCGGCCTCTTCGTCCCGCCCGGGCTCCGGGGAGCCCCCGACCTCCGGCAGCCCCCGGGGCAGCCGCAGGAACACCCCCGGTGTCTCCTCCACCTTCCGGATGGTGACCGGCTCCCGGGTGGCGGCCAGGCCCGCCTCCGGGTGGCGGGCGGTCAGGATGTGCCGTCCCGGGTCGAGGGCGGAGAGGGTGAATCGGCCCGCCGCGTCCACCCGAACCGCCCGGTCCCAGTCCGGCGGATCCCCGGGCGCGATCTCCGCGCCGATGGCCGGGTCCCCCCAGCGGTCGACCACCCGACCGGAGACGGCCCCCCCGGGGGCCAGGTAGAGCACGCCGAGGTCGCGACCGGTCTCGGCGACGGTCACCGCCCGCCGGAGGGGACGATGGGTGGGAGACCGAATCACCAGGGTCCCGGGTCCGGGGGCGATCCGGGCGAAGAGGAAGCGGCCGTCCTCCCGGGTCTGGACCACGCTGGTCCGCTCCTCACCGTCGAGCTCGACGGTCGCTCCGACGACCGGTTCCTGGCGGAAGTCGTCGAAGACCCGGCCGGTCAGGGCGGCGGCCGGGGAAAGCACGAGCTGCACCTCGTCCACCTCTTCGTCGAGGCGAGGGAGCTCGAGGGGCGCGTGGTCCGGGTGCTCTGCCCGTAGCCGCCAAGGGGGCGGCGGGAGGCCGCCGAGGCGCACGGTGCCATCCTCCTGGCTGACCGCGTGGCGCCGGAAGCGGCGATCCGCCCGGACCGAGGACAGGGTGACCGCCACCCCGGAGACCGGGAAGCCGCGGTCGTCGAGGAGTCGGGCTCGAAACCGGCTCGTCGTCTCGGCGAGGGTCACCTCTACGTCGGTCTCCCCCCCAGGGGGGACCTCTACCCGCTCCCGATGGATGGGCTGCCCCGGGGCAGCGACCTCGAGAAAGACCAAGCCCACCAGGGCGCGGAGACCGAAGGTGCCGTCGTCGCCGGTCACCGTCCGGTGGATGCGGGGATCGCCCTCTGCCCTGGCCGTGACCGGCGCGCCGGCGATGGGAAATCCGCCCGTGTCGAGGACCCGGCCGCTCAGAGCACCGGCGTCCAGGAGGGCGACCTCGAGGCCGGTGCGCCGGCCCCCCGGGGCCACCGTGAAGGACGCCGATTCCCCCGGGGCGAAACCCTCCCGGGTCGCCACCACCCGGAGGGTGCCCGGGGGGACGTCCTCCAGGACGAAGCGGCCGTCCTCGTCGGTCATCAGAGGCTGGGAGACGGCGCCGGGTCCGACGCCAGGGCGGCGAGCGTCCCCCGGGGTGGGGTCCCCGGAAGCCGTGGCGTCGACCGGCAGGGGCGGGACCAGGCCCGGGACCACCCCGAGCTCGCCACCGCCGAGGGAGCCGCCGGGGCGGCCTTCGGACCCCGGCGGCGCCTCCCCGGCGTTGCCCCCCTCATCGGCGGGATCGAGGGTCGCCGCGTGCAACACCGGCACCCCGTCCGCCCGGGTGCCGACCACCTCGAGGCGAGCGTCCGGGACCGGGTGCCCCCGAGGATCGACGACCCGGCCCTCGATGGTCGCGCTCGCCAGGAGCCCGATCGCGAGCTCCCGTCGCCGGACGGCCCGTTCCTCCGGCCCCGGGGGGCCCCCGAGGCCGGTTCCGAGGGTGGCCACGTACCCCGACGCCTCGGCGACGAGATGGGGGCGTGGCCCCGGGAGACCCTCGAAGGTCGCCTCCCCCGCCTGGTCCGTGCGGCCCTGTCGGCTCGCTCCGAGGCCGTCGGAGACGGTGATCGCGGCCTCCGGAAGGGGCGCTCCCGTGCGCGCGTCGGTCACCTGGACCGCGATGGTCCAGCCGGGCTCGAGGAGGATGGTCACCTCCGCCCCTTGCCCCGCCTCGAGCTCGATGCTGCGGTCGACGCTGCCCTGGGCGGTTCCCCGGGCCGCCCGGGCGAAGTAGACCCCGGCGGGCAGGTCCGGGAATCGGGCGACGCCCTCCGCGTCCGTCGTCGCCTCCGCCGGCGGCCAGACGCTGCTGCCGCTCAGGGTGACCTCGGCCCCCGGGACCGGTCGCCTCGCCTCCGCAGCGCCGGGGGTGGGCCCCCCGCCGGCGCTGCGGTCCGGGCGGGTCTCCTGCAGCACCCGGACGCGCAGCTGGCCGACCGGCCGCGCCACCAGCCGGAGGGGCGGTGCCGGCACCCCGGACCGGGCGACCACCGTCCGCGCGGTGGCCTCCCGCCCGGGTGCCCGGGCGGTCACCTCCCAGACGCCGGGCGCGAGCGCGTCGAAGGTGAACCGCCCCCGGTCATCCACGGCGGCGCGATGCGGCGGGACCCCATCCACGTCGAGCCGCCGGGCCAGGAGCCGGGCGTCGGGGATGGGCGTCTGATCCGGCGCCACCACCCGACCGGTGACCCGGGCCGCCACGACGAGCTGGACGCGGACCGCGCGACCGAGGGCATCCGCCGGAAGGGCCCCCGTCCAGCGGGCGAAGCCTGGCGCACGGACGGTCAACCGGCGCCCCTCGGGCTCCCCGTCGACCCGGAGGGTCAACCGTCCCCGGGGATCCACGGCCTGGGGCGGCGAGGCCTCTTCCGGATCGCCCCAGGCGACCACGGCCGATGGGATGGGTCGGCCACGGTGATCCTCGACCCGGATCTCGACCGCCCGCGGACCGACCCCGGGCGGC
>DAPKRP010000698.1:0-1813 GCA_031800515.1 Polyangiaceae bacterium LLY-WYZ-14_1
GGAGGTCCGCCGTGCTCCGGTCGAGGGCCCCCTCGAGGGAATAGGCCGTCGTCGTGGCGCGGGAGGCCATGAGGCCCCGGTAGCTAGCAGCACGGCCCCCTCCCGGCCAGACCGGCCCGCCAGACTCACGCCATCTGGCACCCGAGGGGTACCAGGGACCGGCGCCAACCCGGTTCGAACTTCCGGGCAGGGACTAGGGCGCGGCGAGCACCATGGTCGCCAGGCGCTGGGGGGAGGTCCAGACGCCGTCGATGTTCGCCTCCAGAAAGGCGACCTTGCCGTCCCGGTCGTCGTCTCCGGTGGTGTCGTCGTCCTGGACGTGGAGCTCGAAGCCCAGGGTGGTCCCGGCACGGGGGCGGAAGTCCGCCGGGGCGATCCGGGCCCAGGGGAGGGCGGCCTCGAGGACCCATCCCCCCGGGACGGCGGCGAGGGCGAAGTGGCCTTCCCCGGCGCTGACGGGTCGGGAGACCCCGTCCCCATCGAGATCCGCGTCCAGGGCTTCCTCCCCGTTCCAGGGGAAGCGCAGCTGAAGGCTGTCCGGGGCCATCCCGAGGGTGCGCTCCCCGTCGAAATCCAGATAGAGCTCGATGAAGTCCCCGCCCCGGCGGGGCTCCGCCGCCGGGTCCAAGAGAAGCTCGTCGGAGACCACCACCAGCAGGTAGAGAAACGCGTCGTCCCAGGCGAGGGCGAAGCGCGCGGACAGGTCCGCCGCGTCGTCGGGAACGGTCAAGGCCGGGAGCTCGCTGAGCCAGAGGGGGTTGTCGACCGTCCCCCGGTCGAGCCCCTCCCAGAGGGCATCGTCGTCCACCCCGTCGAGCACGGGGGCGGGGAGGCTGCCTCGGGCGCGGGCGACCGCATCCGGAACCGGGGAGGTCTCCGCGACGAGCTCCGACGAGGGCTCGGATTCGTTGCCCCAGGCGTCGAGGGCGGTGACGGTGAATCGGTAGGTGCGGTCCGGTTGAAGCCCGCCGACGTAGAAGCGGGCGCCCGGGGTCTCGCCGATGGGTGCCCCGTCCCGGTAGACCCGGTGTCCCACGACGCCGGTGTTGTCCTCCCCCGGTCGGAAATGGAGCTGCAGGGAATGTGACCGGCGAAGGTCGGCGGTGAGCTCCTCGGGGGGGCTCGGGGGCTGATAGTCCGACCCCTCCGTCGCGATCTCGAGGAACTCGAGGTGGCCCCGCCCGTCGCTCGTCGAGCCGGAGAAGGTGAGCCGACCGTCGGTGACCACGACCTCGGTCAGCGTCTCCTCGACTCCGAAGACCGGCGTCTCCGTCCGGGCGACGATGAAGGGGCGCCCTTCGATGGCGAGGTCGAGGTCGACGTTCCGGAACTCGAAGGCGTTGTAGCCCGCGTGGCCTCGCACCCGATAGCTTCCCGGCGGGACCTCGAGCTCCCAGAAGCGGTCCGGATCGACCACCCGGTAGGACGCGTGGTACCGGGCGTCCGGCAGATTCTCGTTGTGGGGCCGATAGAAGGCGGTGACCGTCTGATCCCAGCCGAAGCGGAGCCCGCCGTCCCGATCCCCGAAGGCCTCGCCGAGGTCCCGGAGATAGCCCGGCGGGAGGCCACCCCGGTCGGCGAGGAATCCCGGCGGGTCGGAGAATGCGACGAGGGGCCGCTCGTCACCGAACTGAATCCCGGCGTAGACCCCGTCCAGGGCGATACGGGTTTGGGGGGACATCAGGGTGCAGCCGTCGACGAAGGTCGCCTCCGCGGACAGGTCGTAGAAGGCGCCGGTCGCCTCCGGCAGGTCCAGCTGGAAGGGACCCGGCGCCTCCACCGTGCCCACCACCCGGGTGCCGGCTCGGAAGGC
>DAPKRP010000699.1:0-1858 GCA_031800515.1 Polyangiaceae bacterium LLY-WYZ-14_1
GTAGAAGACGTCCCGGGTGTCGATGACGCCCCGGGTCATCGGTCGGAGGTGGAAGTCGAAGGACAGCCACTCGAGCACCGATGCGGCCCCCGTCGGCAGGAGCGGTAGCACCCGATCGACCAGGACGAAGATCAGGCAGAGGAACGCCCCGACGAACAGGGCGACCAGCTGGTTGTCGGTCCAGCTCGACGCGGCGAGGCCGACGGAGAGCATCGCCGCTCCGAGGAGAAGGAGCCCGAAGTAGCCGGAGGCGACCTGCCCCCAGTCGAGGTCGCCCAGGCTGGCGACGCTGATCGGGTAGGGCAGGGTCAACAGAAGGAGCACCGCATAGAGCCCGAGCGCCCCGAGGAACTTGCCGACGATCACCTCGCCGTCCCGGACCGGCATGGTCAACAGAAGCTCGATGGTGCCGGTCTTCTTCTCTTCCGCGATGAGGCCCATGGTCAGGGCCGGGGCGGCGATGAAGAGGGACCAGGTCATCAGGGAGTACATGTCCCGGATGGTCGCCCGGCCGACCAGGAAGAAGGCCTCCCAGAAGAAGAAGCCCACGAATAGCAGCAGGACCGACAGGACGATGTAGGCCGTCGGGCTGTTGAAGTAGGCGGCGAACTGGCGCCGCGCGATGGTCAGCGTGTTGCCCATGGCTGCTCAGCTCTCCTTCTTTTCTTCGTCGGCGTCGGCGTCGGCCGCGCTGTCTTCCTCCGCCGGCGCCGCGTCTCCAGCGGTGTCCGCGTCTTTCGAGGCCGCGGCGGAGGCGCCGTCGTCCACCTTCGGGGTGGCGCGTTCGGCGACGCTCTTGTCGCCACCCTCCGCCAGGGTCGTGAGCTGGCGGAAGATCGATTCCAGGTTCTGACCTTCCCGGCGGAGCTCGACCAGGGTCGCGCCGGCGTCGACCGCCGCCTTGAAGATCAGCGGCCGAAGGTCTTCGTCCCCCTTCGGAATGAGCTCGAAGGGCAGCTCGCCGTTCGCCTTCCCGGCGGCGTTGACGGAATCGACGCCGGGCAGGCTGCCCAAGGCGTCCCGGATCCGCTTTTCCCCGTCGGCGGCGTCCGGCCCGAGGAAGCGGGCGATGAACTTCGCCCGACCCGCCCGCCGGCGGAGGTCCTCCGGGGTGTCGTCGGCGACGATCTTCCCCTTCGAGACGATGAGCACCCGGTTGCAGGCGATCTGCACCTCGGCGAGGTTGTGGGTGGAGAGGATGACCGTGCGCTCCCGGCCGATGTCCTTGATGAGCTCCCGGATCTCCGTCGCCTGGTTCGGGTCGAGCCCGCTCATGGGCTCGTCCAGGATGAGGATCGGCGGCTCGTGCATCAGCGCCTGGGCCAGCCCGACCCGTTGCCGGAAGCCCTTCGACAGCTCGCCGATCCGCTTCGAGATGACGTCCCCGAGGCGGGTCTGTTCCACCACCGTCTTGATCCGCTGGCGGGCCCGGTCGCCCCGCATGCCGCGCATCTCGGTCACCCACTCGAGGTACTCGAGGACCAACATCTCCCGGTAGAGCGGCGTGCTCTCCGGCAGATAGCCGATGGAGGCCCGCACGTTCATCGGGTCTTCGAAGACATCGGCGCCGTTGACCTGTGCCGTGCCTTCCGTGGGGGCGATGAAGCAGGTCAACATCTTCATCGTGGTGGTCTTCCCCGCCCCGTTCGGGCCGAGGAAGCCGAGGACCTCGCCCCGCCGCACCTCGAAGGTCGCCCGGTCGAGCGCCGTCACGTCGCCGTAGCGTTTCGTGAGGTCCCGGGCCGAGATCATGACGTCGTTCATGCAGAAGCCTCGTCTTTTGCAGGGGATGGAGCCGCTCGGGCGGCCGGATGGTAGCGGCGGCCCCCGGCCCGTCAAGAGCGCCCCGGGATCGACC
>DAPKRP010000700.1:0-5297 GCA_031800515.1 Polyangiaceae bacterium LLY-WYZ-14_1
CCCGAGCTGCCCGTCGGGCACCGAGCTCCGGGATTGCCCGGACTATCGCAACCTGATGTTTCCCCAGTTCCCCTTCGACGGGCTGTCCCTCACCCCGGGGCAGGTGGCCGTGCTCCGGGGCAGTCCTTGGCTCGTGGAATAGACGGGTCGCATCGACCGGGCCCTCGACAGGGGCGCCTCCGGGGGTAGCTTTCGAACTTCGTGCGGCCCCTTCTACGACCCGGTGCGACCCTGGCGCTCGCCCTCGCGGTGATCGAGACCACCTCGACGACCGCCGCCGCCGTCTCGGTCTGCCACTGCGGACCGGGGGCGGGGCCCTGGCGCGGGGCGGTCGGGGCCGCCCACGCCGGGCACCATCACGCCGCGACGCCCGCCGTCGCCGAGTCTCCCAGCGGCCACGACTGCCACGGCGATTCGGCCGCCCACCCGGTGGACGCTTCCCGGAAGCCGGCGACCGCCCCCGGCGCCCTCCTGCTCGCGGTCCCCGCCCACGAGGTGGCCCCCCAGGAGAAGCAGGCCGCCTTGCCCGGCCCCGGCCATCTGGGAGCCGACCTCGCCGAGAAGAAGGCGCCCTGCTGCGACGGCCCCCCGGGCGCCACCCCCTGCGGCCAGGGGCTCGGCCTCCGCTGCTGTGACCTCGCCCCGTTGGGCGACCAGACCCCGCCTTCTCCACTCCGGGCGGCCGCCTCACCGGGCCCCGCCTCGCCCCCGGCCTCCGGGGAGCTCTTCCCGCGGGCGCCGGCGCCGGAGTCGACGGACCGCGCCTTCGGGCTTCGCTGGGCCCGACCACCGCCTCGGAGCTCTCCGGCTCAGCAACACGTCGTCCTGCTGCTCTGATCGCGCCGCGTCCGGCGGCTCCCCCCGATGCCTCGTCGCGGAGGAGGGAGCGCCGTCGGGCGCCGACGGGCCGCGTCCGCCGCCTCTCCGCCGCGTCCTCCTGCCGCCCTCCCGGCGGCGAGCACGCTCCGGCTCGGCGACGGGCGCTCGTGTGCGCGAACCGTGCCGCCTGCCTGGGCCACGGCGCGGTCCCGTCCCGGGATCGTGGCCGGCCTTCCCGGCTGCGGCACCAGGCAGGATGAACGATGGACGACGTGGAACGACGACGGTCCCGACCCCGGGTCGGGGCCCAGCGCCAGCGGGCGGGGTGGCCCGGTCGGCTGCCCGGCATCGCCCTGGGCTCCTTGGTGATCGCCCTCGGGGGCTGCGCCGGGCGCATGGAGACCCAGGCCCGCCGGGACCTCGGGCGCTTGCCCGGAGCACCGGCGGGGGCTGGTCGACAGGAAGGCGCGCCGCGGGGGCCCGATGGGGCGATGGAGGAGACGGCGCTCGACGGCTCCTTGTCCGCCTACCTCCGCCGGGCGCTCCTCGATAGCCCGACCCTGCGGGCCCGCTTCGCCTCCTGTCGGGCGGCGACGGAGCGCATCGGTCCGGCCCGCCAGCTCCCCGAGCCCGTCATCTCCTACGCCTACTTCGTCCGAAACGTGGAGACCCGGGTCGGGCCCCAGCGACACCGCCTGTCCGTCCAGCAGCGCTTTCCCTGGCCGACGCGCCTCACCGCCGCCGCCGACGCCCAGGCCCAGCGGGCCGAGGCGGCCCGGCGCCAGGTCGAAGCGGAAGCCCTGGCCGTCGGCGCTCGGGTCGCCCGTGCCTATTGGCGCCTCTGGGCGGTGCGGGCCCGCCACGAGGTCGCACGGGAGCAGGAACGCCTGGTCGAAGCGGTACACCGGGCGGTCCGAGGCGGCGTCGAGGTGGGCGCCCGGCCCCTCGCCGACCTCCTCCAGGTCGAGCTTCGCCTGGCTCGGCTCCGGGACCATCACGCCGCCCACCGGCAGGCGGTCCGGCGGATCGGCGCCGAGCTCGTCGCCGCCATCGGCGCCCCCGCCGGCACCGGTACCCCGACGAGCTCCGAGCCGCCGCCGCCGTCTTCCGGGCCGGCGGAAGACCTCGGCACCCTCCGCGCCGCCGCCCGGAACGCGCCCCCGGTGGCGGCCCGGGAGGCGCTGGTCGCCGCCGGCGCTGCCGAGATCGAAGCGGCCCGAGCGGCGCGCTTTCCCGGGCTCGGCGTGGGCCTCGACTGGATCGCGACGGGCGAGGCGGTGATGCCGAACGTGCCCGGGAGTGGCGACGACGCCGTGCTCGTCTCCGTGCAGGCGTCGGTGCCCCTTTGGATCGGCAGCTACCGGGACGCGGAGGAAGCCGCCCGGGCGGAGACGGAGGCGCGCCGCTCGGAGGCCGCCGCGGCGGCCCGGTCGGCGGAGGCGGCCCTCGACGACGCCCTCGCCCGCATCGCCGACAGCGCCCGGCGCATCGCCCTCCTCGAAGAGGCGCTCTTGCCCCGGGGGGAGGCGATGGTGGTCGCCCTCCGGGGGGCCTACGAGGCCGGGCGCGCCTCCCTGGCGCAGCTGCTCCTCGGCGAGGAGACGCTCCTCGAGCTGCGGCTCGAGCGGGTCGACCTGCGGGCGGACCATGCCATCGCCTGGGCGGAGCTCGACGCGGTGGTGGGGCGGACGGTGGCCCCGGCACCCCAGGCGATGCGGGAGGACCCGGCGAACCTCCCCGGCCTCGTGCCCTCCGAGGACCTGGCGGAGGAACCTCCGTCGACCCCGGGGGTCCCGGAGCCAGAGGTCGGTGACCGAGGGAGCACCCGATGAGCGCGCCGCTCTTGGACCGCCTGCGGGAAGGCGGGAGACGGTTCGGCCCCTGGCTCGTCCTGCCCCTCGTCGCCGTGCTCGCCTTCCTCACGGGACGCTACGCCGGGGGGGAGGCGACCGGCGGCACGGGGGACCCGGCGGAGGACGGCGGCGGCGCCCCCGGGCAGGCCGGCGCCCAGGACCCCATCGGCGGTCCCGCGGGGACCTCCCGGTCCGAGACGTCCGAGTGGACTTGTTCGATGCACCCCCAGGTCCGACGAGAGGAGCCGGGGGCGTGCCCGATCTGCGGCATGGACCTGGTCCCCGTCGGCGAGCTCGAAGGCGATGGCGGGGCGGGTGGCGACGACGGCGGCGGCGAGCCCCGGATCACCCTGAGCGAGCGGGCCCGCGCCCTCGCCCGGATCCGGACGACGGAGGTACGCCGCGCCCGAAGCCCTCGGGTGACCCGTCCCCTCCTCGGGCGCCTGGTGCCGGACGAGGGTACCCGCCAGACCGTCACCGCGTGGGTCGGGGGGCGCATCGACCGGCTCCGGGTCGACGTGACCGGGGAGCGGGTGCGACGCGGACAGGTGGTGGCCGACGTCTACAGCCCGGAGGTCTACGCCGCCCAGCAGGAGCTCCTGGCCGCCGTCGCGCAGGCGGAGCGACTGGGCCCCGCCGCCGCCCGCGGGGTGGACGGCGCCGGCGGCAGCGCCGCCCTCGCCGCCGCCCGTCGTCGTCTCGCCCTCCTCGGGCTGCCGGAGGCGGAGATCGACCGCATGGCCCGGGCCGAGACGCCCGCCCAGCGGGTGCCGGTACGGTCCCCCTTCGCCGGCACCGTGCTTCGCCGACGGGCGGCCGAGGGGGCATGGGTAGCCGTCGGTGCCCCGCTCTACGAGCTCGCCGACCTCCGGCGTCTCTGGCTCGAGCTGGACGCCTACGAGCGGGATCTGCCCCTGCTGTCCGTCGGCGACCCCGTGGTCTTCGAGGTCCAAGCGCTCCCGGGTGAATCCTTCGAAGGGCGCATCACCTTCATCGAGCCCACCGTCGACGCGGCGAGCCGAGCCGCCCGGCTACGGGTCGAGGTCGAGAACGATCGGGGGCTCCTCCGCCCCGGCATGTTCGTCGAGGCGGTGGTGGCGGGGGCGACGCCGGAAGGTGCCGGGGCGACGGTGCCCGGCGCGGACCTCGGGGAAGGAAACGCGAGCTCGCCGCTCCCGGACGACGGGGAGACCGCGCCTCTGGTCATCCCGGCGAGCGCCCCCCTCTACACCGGCCGCCGGTCCGTGGTCTACGTCGAGGTCCCGAACGCCTCGGCCCCCACCTACGAGCTGCGGGTCGTGCGCCTCGGCCCGGAGACGACCGCCGGGGTGCCGGTCCTCGCCGGCCTCTCCCCCGGGGAACGGGTGGTGACCCACGGTGCCTTCGTCCTCGACGCGGACCTCCAGATCCGTCGGGGCCTCGGGATGATGGCGCTCCCCGACGACCGCCAGCGGCCAGGGCCCTGGGAGCCCGTGGTCGCCGAGGTCGCCCCACCGGTCCGCCGGGCCCTGGGGGAGGTCGTCGACACCTACCTCGCCGTGCAGGAAGCCCTCGCGGGGGACGACCTCCCCGCCGCCCGGGACGCGGCGGCGGACTCGGACGGCGCCATCGACCGGGTGCCTCCGCCGGCCGACGAGGCGGCCCGGGCGCGCTGGGAGACCATCGCCAGGGACCTCGCGGCGCACGGGGCCCGGATCGCCCAGGCCCCGGGGCTCGAGGAGGCCCGGGCCGCCTTCGCCGGGCTGAGCCGCGCCATCACCTTGCTGCTCCAGAGCTTCGGCAACCCCCTATCCACCCCCCTTCATCTCGCCCACTGCCCCATGGCCTTCGGCGACGAGGGGGGCGATTGGGTGCAGCGAGGGGTCGACGTGGAGAACGCCTACTTCGGCGAGGAGATGTTCACCTGCGGCGCGATCCGCGCCCGCATCGACCCCGGCGCCCGGCTCCCTGAAGCCGCGGCGTCTTCCGGCGGCGAAGGCCGCCTGCCCGACGACTCCCGGGAGCCCGCCCGTGTCCAGTGAGTCCCATGTCCACTGAGGCCGGTGGCGCCGATCCCCCCGGGCCCCGTCCCTTCTGGGAGGCCCCCTTGGGTTTCTTCGTCGACCACGGGCTCGTCGTCGCCGTTCTGGTCGCCCTGCTCGTGGCCGCCGGGGTCGCCGTCGCGCCCTTCGACTGGGCGACCGGAGGCGTCCTGCCCCGGGACCCGGTGCCCGTCGACGCGATCCCCGACGTCGGGGACAACCAGCAGATCGTCTTCACCGAGTGGCCTGGCCGCTCCCCCCGGGACGTCGAGGACCAGGTCACCTATCCCCTGACCACGGCGCTCCTGGGGCTCCCCGGGGTCGAGACCGTTCGGAGCTCGTCGATGTTCGGCTTCTCGTCGGTCTACGTGATCTTCGAGGAGGGGGTGGACTTCTACTGGTCCCGGTCGCGCATCCTCGAGAAGCTCGCCGCGCTCCCCCCGGGCGCCCTGCCGGAGGACGTGCGCCCCCAGCTCGGCCCCGACGCCACCGCGCTGGGGCAGGTGTTCTGGTACACCCTCGAGGGCCGGGACGAAGACGGAGCCCCGGTCGGCGGCTGGGACCTCCAGGAGCTTCGGAGCCTTCAGGACTGGACCGTCCGCTA
>DAPKRP010000701.1:0-3848 GCA_031800515.1 Polyangiaceae bacterium LLY-WYZ-14_1
GAGGCCGGCCGCGCCGAGGAGCCCCACCCCCGGTGCCGTCCAGGCGGTGCGACGGACGGCGGCGACCCCCGCGTCCCGGTGGGTCTCGAGGTCCGCCTCGAATCGGGCCCGCATCTCCGGGACGACGCCGAAGCGACGGGCCACGGGGGCGGCGACGACGAGCTCGGCGGTGCGTTCGGCCAGGCCCCCAGCCGAGGCCCAGTATGCGCGCCAGAGCCGGGCCGCCTGCCGGGCGCGGCGGAGGACGAGGAGACCGACCGCCCCGGTCACCGCGACCGCCGCCAGACCGAGGAGGGGCCGACCGGCGGCGACCACGGCGGCCAAGCCCAGGGCGGTCGTGAGGTTCCGCAGGAGAGCGATCCCTCCCAGGTTGACGGCGGCGGAAAGGGTCTGTACATCGCCGGCCGCTCGCGCGGCGCGGTCTGGCGCTGCGTGACGGGCGAACGCGTCTCCGGCGAGGGCGCGCTCGAACAGCCATCGGCGCAGGTCCGCAGCGACCTCCTGCTGCAGGGCGGCGCTCCCCAGGGCGCCGTAGACCCCGGCGATGGCCCGGGCGATCGCCGCCACGAGGAACAAAGCAGCCCAGATCGACGTTTCGATCTGGGCCCCCGTCGCGAACGGGACCAAGGACTCAGGTAGTTCGGGCGGAGAGGCGCCCGCCAGCACAGCCACCAGCGGCCCGGCCAGGGCGGCTCCGAGGGACGTCGCGAGCGCCCCCAGGGTCAGGGTCGACAACACCCCGAGGGCCCGCTGCCGGTGAGCCCGAAAGCGGAATGCCAACGTGGCGGTCGCGTCTACCTGAAAGGCGCGGGGCATCGGAACGTATTGGAAGAGGCGCGGTGCGGTCGGACTTTTCGGTCGCCCGACGAGACACATAGTGATGAGTGTGCAGACGGCCAAACAGCGACGAGGAACGGTAGGCGGGCGCGAGTCACGCCCGAAAACGACCGGCACGAACCGTGCTTCTAGAAAAGTTCGGGCGCGTGTGCCGTCTCGTCGGAGGCCAGAGGGTAGGTCGGCGTCGGTGGGAGTGGTCGGGGATGCCCCCGGTGAACACGAGGATGGGATCGTGAAGACGGGGACCAGTCCGGCCAAGCGACGCAAGGCGACGACGAGAGGCAAGACGACCTCGGGGCGCAGGACGACCCGGGACGCCGGAACGGCTCGGCAAGCCAAGACGGCTCGCGGTACCGGAAAGGCGCGACAAGAGAGCGAAGCGATGGCGAAGCAGCAGGCAGCAACGATTCGAGGCGCGACCCAGGCGGCAAAGAAAAACGGGGCCCAGAGCCCGGCCGCCGCGGCCGCGCCGGCGGTCCCGGCGAACGGGAAGGGAAAGACGGACGGGAAAGAACCGTCTCCCCAGCAGATCGCGGAGGCGGACGCGGAAGCCCAGAAGGCGCTCAAGGAGATGGAGCGGGCGGGTGGAGGCGACTCCACCTTGTCCCGTTATTTCCGGGAGATGGCCGGTCATCGGGTCCTCACCCCGCAGGAGGAGATCGCCGCCGCCCAGGAGGTCGAGCGCCTGGAGATCGCCTACTGGAAGGCTCTCCTGTCCTACCCGGCGGCGGCGGAGACCGTGCTCTGCGTGCTCGAGCGGCACCTGGAAGAACAGCCGGAACAGATCGCCCAGCTTCGGAAGATGGCGAAGACCGCCCGGCGGGGGAAGCTCGGCAAGCGCGCCGCCGAAAAATGGCAGGAGACCGCGGACGCCCTCGCCACCTTCCTCCGGGAAGCGGACAGCGACCGGATCTTCGTCCAGGAATCGGACCGGGCCGTCCACCGCCTGGCGGGGGAGTTCGCGGAAGAGCGGGACATCCTCGGAGACGAGGTGCGCATCACGCCGGCCTTCCGGGGCTACCTGGAAGACGTCCGGCGCGCCTGCGACGCCCAGCAGCTGTCGAAGAACCGATTCGTCGCGGCCAACCTCCGGCTCGTGGTCTCCATCGCCCGACGCTACAACCGCGGCCGGCTTCCCCTGATCGACCTGATCCAGGAGGGGAACATCGGCCTCATGAAGGCGGTCGAACGCTTCGACCACAACCGAGGGTATCGGTTCAGCACCTACGCCTCCTGGTGGATCCGGCACGCGATCAGCCGGGCCCTCGCGGACAAGGGCCGAGCCGTCCGCATCCCGGTGCACATGCTCGATACCTACAACCGGGTCGCCCGGGCCACGCAGGCGATCGCGACTCGGACGGGTAAGGAGCCAACCACGGAAGAACTGGAAAAGGAAACCGGGATCGCCGCGGAAAAGCTCGAAAAGATCAAGGGCTACTGGGCGGAGACGCCGTTTTCCCTGGACCGGCCCGTCAACGACGAAGACGGGCGGAAATTCATCGACTTCCTCGAAGAGGAAAACGTCCCGACCCCCTTCGAGCAACTGGTGAGCCAGACCTGGAGCGACCAGGTGCGGTCCCTACTGGACACCCTGACTCCGATGGAGGCGCGCATCCTTCGGTGGCGCTTCGGCCTCGACGACGAGGACGAGCTCACCCTCAAGGAGATCGGGGACAAGTACAACCTGTCCCGGGAACGCATCCGCCAGCTTCAGGAGCAGGCCCTCTCCAAGATCCGGCGTCAGATCAAGGACTGACCATCGCCGACGCCATCGCTCGGACCAGGTCGTCGGCGAGGCGTCGGGCCGCGCCGATCTGCCCCCGGACGTCGTTGGCGATCACGCTGAACGCCCAGGCCCGGTCCTCCCCGGGGGACGCGAAGATATAGCCGGAGAGGCTCGCCACCGCGGCGAGGGTGCCGGTCTTGGCCCGGACGCTGACGCCTTCCGGCAGGTCCCGGAGCCGTCCGACCAGCGTACCGTCCACCCCGGCGGTGGCGAGCCCGGCGACGTACTCCGGCCGGAGCGCGGGCTGCCGGTAGACGTGGGTCAGAAGCCGGGTCAGCACCTGAGGCGGTACCTGGTTTCCCTCGAAGAGACCCGAGCCGTTGACCAGAGAGACGCGGTCCAGGTCCGCGCCGGCCTCCGCCAGCAGCACCCGGGCTTGGGCGCAGCCCGCCTCCGTCGAGCCCGGAGCCCCCGCCGCCTCCGCGGCGACGACCTTGAGCAGCATCTCGGCGACGAAGTTGTCGCTGTCCTTGCCGAGCTCCCGAAGGATGACGGCGAGCGCCGGCGACCGGCGGGTCACCAGGATGGGATCGCCGGAAGGGGCAGGGCCCAGGTCGACGGTCAGGTCGTCGGGCAACGCGATCCCCAACCGGTCGAGGGCGTCCCGGAGCACCCAGCCCGCATACCGTCGGGGATGCTCCACCCGCCGCCGGTAGGTCACCCCGAGGATGCCCATCGGCAGCGTGCCGGACAGCCGAAGGTCGAGCCGTCCGTCGTCCCGGGCCCGCTGGTCGGCGATGACCCGGGGGGGGCCGTCCGCCACGGTCCGGAGGCGATTGTCGATGGCGAAATGGGAGACGCCGGGGATCCGCACCTGGGCCAGGGCCCCGACCCGGGGACCGGGCAGGAGCCGGAGCGGAAAGGCGTTTCCCTCCACCGCGACCGCCGAGACGGGGGCGCGGAACGGCGCGATCTCCCGCGGCTGCTGGTCGTAGGCGGGGGGATCGACCTGGTCGTCGAAGTAGCGCGCATCGACTCGGATGCGGGCGACGCGCCGGACCCCCCGGTCGACCAGCCCCTCGGCCAGGGCGAGCAGGTCGGCGCGGGTCAGGGTCGGGTCGCCGCCCCCCCGCAGGGTCAGAAGACCCACGTTCCCCCCATCGCCGATGGTGCCCTGTAGCGCCGTCCGCATCCGGAAGGCAGGGCCCAAGACGCGCAGCGCCGTCGCGGCGGTGATGAGCTTCTGGTTCGACGCGGGGTTCAGGGGGAGGGCCTCCCGGCTCCC
>DAPKRP010000702.1:0-4084 GCA_031800515.1 Polyangiaceae bacterium LLY-WYZ-14_1
GCCCTCGTCCCGGCGCCGGGTCCTCGTCGCCGGGGCGACCGGCTACATCGGTCGGCATGCGGTCCGGGCCCTCGTGGATCGCGGCCATGACGTCGTCTGCCTCGCCCGCCCCCGGGCGGGGGTCGGCGGCACGATGGACGAGGCCGCGATCCGGGCCGCGCTCCCCGGAGCCGAGGTCCGCTTCGCCGAGGTGACGGACGGCGCCTCCCTGCGACGGGATGGGTTCCGAGGGGAAGGTTTCGACGCGGTGGTCTCCTGCCTGGCGACCCGCCACGGAGGGATCGAGGACAGCTGGCGGATCGAACACCGCGCCAACCGCGACCTGCTGGCGGCCGCACGAGCCGGAGGCGCGCAGCGTTTCGTCCTGCTGTCGGCGATCTGCGTCCAGCGTCCCAAGCTCGCCTTCCAGCATGCCAAGCGGGCCTTCGAGGCCGAGCTTCAAGGGTCCGGTCTCACCTGGACGATCGTCCGCCCCACCGCCTTCTTCAAGTCCCTGTCCGGCCAGGTCAGGCGGGTCCAGTCCGAGGGACGACCCTTCCTGGTGTTCGGGGACGGCCGCCTCACCGCCTGCAAGCCCATCGCGGAAGAGGACCTCGCCGCGTTTCTCGCGGACTGCCTGGAGGACCCGGCGGCGAACGACGCCGTGCTCCCGGTCGGGGGGCCCGGGCCCGCCCTGACCCCCTTGGACCAGGCGGAGATCTTGTTCCGTTTGCTCCGTCGCCCGCCCCGTATCCGCCGGGTTCCCGTCGCCCTGCTCGACGGGATCATCGCGACGACCTCCGCCCTCTCCCGCATCGTCCCGAGCCTTCGGGACAAAGCGGAGCTCGCCCGGATCGGTCGCTACTACGCCACCGAGTCGATGCTGCTCTACGACCCGGAGGTCGGTCGCTACGACGCCGACGCGACCCCGAGCTACGGCACCCGGACCCTCGAGGCGCACTACGACCGTATCCTGCGGGAGGGCCTCGCCGGCCAGGAGCTCGGTGACCACGCCGTCTTCGGCGAGCCCCGCTCCGGCTGATCCGTCGCCGAAAAGGGCCCGTCCGCCCCACCGGCGACCGCTCGCCCCACCATCGGGCGCCCAGTCGCCCCGGGGCGGCGTGCGTGTTCATCCGCCGCGCCGCGACGTCCTGCCCCGACGGGGGGCCCTGGTCTACGCCCTTCCCAGGCGGCACGACCTTTGCGACCACTTTTCCATGATGTTCCGCAACCGGAACCATAGGGGTCTCCGGGCAGGGGTACTAGCCAACGCCCGGGGGCGAGCGTCTCGGAGCCCGCGCGACGGGGCCTCCCCGGGCGCGACCAGCGACGAGCTCAGCCGAGAGAACCGGGCCCATGAGTGAGCCCGTGCATGAACAGGAACAAGAGGTGGTCCTCGGGCTGGGGGACGCGGAGCTGACCGGGCTCCTGGCGGTACCCCGGGAAGCGGTCGGCGTCGTGGTCTTCGCCCACGGAAGCGGAAGCAGCCGCCTCAGCGAGCGCAATCGCTTCGTCGCCCGGCGGCTCCGCGCCCGGGGGCTCGGCACGCTGCTGATGGACCTCCTCACCGCCGACGAGGAAGCCGCCGACCTCTGGACCCGGCACCTCCGCTTCGACATTCCGCTGCTGGCGGGGCGGGTCGTCGGGGCCATCGACTGGCTGGACCGGGAGAGGCCCCGCGCACGGCGGCTCCCCCTGGGCACGTTCGGAGCCAGCACGGGGGCCGCGGCGGCGCTCGTCGCCGCCGCCGAACGTCCCCGCCGCGTCGGCGCTGTGGTGTCCCGGGGCGGTCGGCCGGACCTCGCCTCGGCGGTTCTGGCGAAGGTACGGACCCCGGCGCTGTTTCTGGTGGGCAGCCGGGACCCCGCCGTCTTGGAGGTCAACCGCCTGGCGGCGGCGCGGATGTCCGTGGCCCCCCGCCTCGAGGTGGTCTCCGGGGCGAGCCACCGGTTCGAGGAGCCGGGCACCCTGGAGCGCGCGGCGGAGATCTCCGCCGCCTTCCTGCGGCGGCACCTGGAACGCGCCGCCGCGTCGAGGACGGCGACCGAGCCCAGCTGGTAGGGCGACCGGGCGTGGGGCTCAGGAGCCCGGGGGCGGCCGCAGCACGAGGAGGGAGCAGGGCACGAGGCCGAGCATCCCCTCGGCGGTGTTGCCGAGTAGGGCGCGACCCAGCCCGGACCGGGCGACGCTGCCGATCACCAGGACGTCGATGGACAGCTCGTCGACGAGCGTCGGGATGGTGTCCCAGGGATAGCCCTTCATCAGCCGCCGGCCGACCCGCCGCGCCGCTTCCCCGAGGGCCTCGTCGACGGCGCCCTCGAGCGCCCGGGCGGCCCGGCTCCGGGCCTCTTCGAGCATCTCCTCGAGCTCCGGGTCGGGGATGCGACGTCGTAGGATGGACTCCCCGGGGAGGTTCCAGGCGTAGGTGGCGTAGAGCCGGCCGGCCCCCCGGGTCGCGAGGTCCTCGGCGACCTCGAGGGCCCGGTGGGCGAGCGTCTGGCCGACCGGGTCGTCCGTCCCCGCGTCGATCGCGGCGAGAATGGCGGGGCCCGGGTCCGCCGCCGGCGGCGCCTCATCCCTCGCCGCGCCCCGGGCCGCCGGCATCGGCACCCTCCCCGGCGCCGCCCTGGGGGGCCGGGCGAGGAAGACGGGGACCTCGAGCCCCCGAAGCAGCCGCAGCTCGGTGGAGCCGCCGAGGGCACGCCGCAGGGGTCCGGTTTCCCGCCGGACGTCGACGAAGCACAGGTCGTGGTCGCCGGCGGCGGTCTCCTCGGCGACGGCGTCCTCCAGGCGGCCAGCCCTCACCGCCACGCGGGTGTCGATCCCCCGGTTCCGGGGCCCTCCGGCCAGGTCTTCGAGGCGTTCCCGGCTTCCCTCTTCCACCAGCCCCTCGAGCCGGCGCTTGTCCCCGGAGAACAACCGGCCCAAGCCGGCGAGCCGTTCCGGCGCCGCCAGGAGGGTGAGCTGAGCCCCGTTCTCTTCGGCGACCTCGATGGCCCGGGTGAGGGCGTGCTGCGCCTCGGGCCCGGCCATCGGGTCTCGGATCACCGCGAGGAGCCGCTCGAAGCGTCGCATGGTCCCATGCCCTCGGGGGTCGCCGCTCAGTCGGCGCACATCTCCGTGTCCGGCCCGATGCAGGCGCCGTCCGGGAGGCCCCGTCGGGGGCAGGTCAGGGCGAGGGCGCTCGGGCTCGGCACGAGCTCTTCCCAGGACAAGGTCGTCGGGTCGAGGAGCCAGGTGTCCTGGGCCTTGCCGCAGTCCGTCGCCCCGCCGAAGGTGACCACCCCCTGGTCCCCGGCGGGAACGAACACGTGGGCGCTGCGGCGTTCCGGGCTGTCCAGGTCGGCGACGGTGAAGTCACCGGCGAACTCGCAGGCCAGGATGTCGCCTTCCCGGCCGAGAACGTCGCCGACCTCTTCGAGCTGCCAGCGCTCCGTCGCGACGTCGAAGGTCCAGAGGTCGTTGTTGTTGCCGACGGCGGTGTTGTCGTGCCCGCCGAAGAGCAAGAGCCGCCCCGGGTCCAGCGGGTCGACGGCGATCCCGGCCTTGAAGCGGGCCAGGGCCTCGGATCGACCGCCGGCGTCCCCGTCGACCGGGGACCAGACGTCCGTGGCGAGGTCGAGGGACCAGGTCTCCCAGAAGGCGCCGAAGCCCTGGTCGCCGATGCCGGTGAAGGCGTAGGCCCGGTCGACCTCCGGGACGACGACGAAGGCGTGGGAGATCCGGGCCGGCGGGGCCTCGTCGCCGGCCTGGCCGATGCGGGTCCAGCCGTCGTCCGCCGCGAGGTCCCAGGCCCAGGTGTCGGAGACCGCCCGGAAGAAGGGGATGCCGCCGGAGGACGTGCGCTGGCCGCCGCCGTGGAGGATGAGCCGGCCTCGGGCGGGGTCGATGGCGAAGCCGGCGTTGCTGCGGCCGACGGGGGCGTCTCGGCCGGCCGCGTCGTCCTGTTCCGCAAGGAGGGACCAGCGCCCCGCCGCCGGGTCGTAGGCCCAGAGCTCGTTCCAGAAGCGATAGCTCTGCCCCGTGTCGTCCAGGGGGGTCCGTCCCCCGAAGACGAGGAGCCGCCGCTGCACCGGGTCCCAGGCAGCGACGGAGCGGGCCCGGG
>DAPKRP010000703.1:0-2716 GCA_031800515.1 Polyangiaceae bacterium LLY-WYZ-14_1
CCGAGGCCCCGGAGCCGCCGAGCGATGGGAAGAGCCGGGGAATGGGACAGGTCAGCGTCGGTGGTCATGGCGTGAAGTCGGTTGGCTGGGCGAGATGCCGGTGGAGGCGGATGCGGCCGTCGCCGAGGCCGGAGGAACGAAGGGGCGGTAGGCAGCGACGAGGGCGGCGAGGTAGGCGTCCTCGGCATCGAGCTCGATCAAGCGCAGCTCGGCCGCATCCCGCTGACCGACCGCCGAAGGCAGCTCCGGGTGGTCGTCGAGAGCCGTCAGGCGCCGGGCGGTCCGGGCGCGTTCCATGGCGACGAGCTCTCGTTCTTCGGCGAGGATCCGAGCGGTTGCTCCCAGGCGGCGTTCGAGCTCCGCGACCCGAAGGACGAGACCGTCTCGACGCTGTTCCATCGCCGCCTGGCGAGCCGCCTCCGCGTCGGCCTCGGCGGCACCCTGGAAGACGGCGCCAAGATTAAGCCGCAGCTCGACGCCGCCGTACCAGTCCGCCGGCTGCCCCGGGATCACCCCGCCCCTCAGACGGAGGTCCCAGGCCCGAAGTCGACGAAGGCGGGCCTCGCCGCGGGCGCCATCGGCGGCCGCCTGCCGGAGTCGATGAAGCCAGCGGGCGAAAGCCGCCGGGTCGACCGGGCCGTCCAACTGGTCTCCGGAAGGGGGCGGCCCCAGCGCCGCGAGCTCAGCCCGCTGGCGCAGGATGGCGCGCCGCAGGTCGTCCGCCCTCCCGGCGATGGCATCGGCCTCGAGCAGGGTGATCAGCCCTCGCTCACGCTGCGCCGCCGCCCGTTCGGTGACCGCCTCCAGTCGCGGAAGGGCCGTTTCAAGCACCGCGAGGCGGGCCGCCACCGCGCGGCGGCGGGCGCCTTCGACCGCGCCTTCGAGCGCCTGGCGGAGCTGATCCGCGGCGACCAGCTCCGCGCAGCTGGCCTGGGCGATGTCCTCGAGGGTGCGGCCGCGCCAGACATCGACGAGGGAGTGGGAAAAGCTGCTCCGAATCTGAAGGCCGGATCCGGCAAACATGCCGGTCCCGGTCTCGTCCCCCTGGGCCGGCAGGCGCAGGATCTCGGCGCTCAGGGAGGGTGCGTACATCAAAGCAGCCTGGGACCGCGCCTCGGCACGCAGTTGACGACACCGGGGATCGCTGTCGCCCGCGGGGTCAGGGCCCGCCGCATCATCCGCGAGGGCTGGAACAGCGAACGACCATCCCAGGAGGGCACCGAGGATCATGGCGACGAGCCGCGCGAGCCCGGGAAGCCATGACTGAAATGTCCGAGACCCCCGACAGGTCTTCATCGAGACTTCGGTCCAAAGAACCCCTCCAGCCCGGGAGCTCACGAGAGAAGCACGGTGCTCCCAACGGGCCTTTTTGCGGGTCGACATCTCCGTTCGAGGGTGGCCCTGATGCATGTCCTGAGCCTGCGATTGCACATACAATGCCAGCCGACGAACGGTCACCAACCGTTCGGAATCCTGCCGATAAACTATCGAGACGCCGTGTTTTCCCCGGGGTGCGGCACGCTGGCAGAGGATCCGGAGACAACGGAGGCAGACTGCCCAGGAACGGCACACACCCGCCCACTGACAGTGATGTCACGTGGGCGTCTCCGTCGACACTTGGCGGGCTTCTCCGCAGCGGGGCCAATGGATGTCGGACGCTCGCGGCCCCCCCCCGGACCGTGAATGTCCTTGTTCTTCTAATGTCCTCCCTTGGTCCTACCGTCCCTGGGTTTCGTAGGGTGTTGGGGAATCCCTCGCGAGGGGATCAGGGAAGCGGAACCAAGGTGAGGAGGTCTCGGCGGCGGCGGTCGCCTAGGCCGAGCTCGCCGGACCTGTTTTGACCGGTGCACCACAGGGTGCCGTCGGTCTTCCGGGCGCAGGTCGTGAAGCGGCCGACTCGGACCTCGACCCAGTCGCTGTCGTCGCCGATGCGGGTGGGGGCCTCCCGGGGCTCGGTATCGCCCGTGCCGAGCTGTCCTTCCACGTTCCGACCCCAGCACCAGATCCGACCCTGGTCGTCTAGGGCGCAGGTGTGGAAGCGATCGGCGTCGACCTGGACGATGGCGTCGACGTCGGTCCCGGCGCCATCTTCGAAGGAGACCTCTTCGGGGCGGAAGGTGTCGCGGTCCCCGGGGCCGTTCCCCAGCTGGCCCGAGCCGTCGTTGCCCCAGCAAAAGAGACCGCCGGCGGCGTCGATGGCGCAGGTGTGGGACTGCGCGGCCACGACGGCCCGCCATCCTTCGTCGGCGTCGACCGGGGTCGGGCTCCGCACCTGCTCCGGGCTGCCCGAACCGAGACCGAGCTGGCCGTCCGTGTTCCGCCCCCAGCAGAGGAGCGTGCCCTCGGTCCGAACGGCGCAGACGTGGCCCTGGCCCGCGCTGACCTGGCGGACCCCGACGAGCCCGGGCACGTCCACGGGAACCGGCTGGCTCGCCTCCGGGTCGTCCATGGGAAACGGAATGGGCTCCCCGAGACCACACTGGCCCTCCGCGTTGTTCCCGAAGCACAGCACCCGCCCCGCGTCGGTCAGCACCAGGACGACGGCCGCCTGCGCGCCGAGCTGGACGGCGTCGCCGGCCAAGGGAACCCGGGTCGGGGTCGGTCGAGGCGTCCGGTCGCCCTGCCCGAGCTGGCCCCGGTCGTTGGCCCCCCAGCAGCGGACCGAGCCGCCGCGGATGCGCGCACAGGCGAGGTCGGCGCCGGCGATGACCTCGAC
>DAPKRP010000704.1:0-10200 GCA_031800515.1 Polyangiaceae bacterium LLY-WYZ-14_1
CCCCTACCAGGCCCGTCACGCCATCCGCATCGTGACCGCGGCCTCCCTCTTCGACGGCCACGACGCCGCGATCAACATCATGCGCCGCATCCTGCAGGCGTCCGGCGCCGAGGTGATCCACCTGGGCCACGACCGCTCCGTGGGCGAGGTGGTGGACACGGCGGTCCAGGAGGACGCCAACGCCATCGCCGTCACGTCCTATCAGGGCGGGCACGTCGAGTACTTCAAGTACATGAAGGACCTGCTCCGGGAGCGGGGGGCGCCCCAGGTCAAGATCTTCGGCGGTGGCGGCGGCGTGATCCTCCCGGAGGAGATCGACGAGCTGCACCGCTACGGGATCGACCGCATCTACTCGCCGGACGACGGCCGGGCGATGGGTCTCCAGGGCATGATCAACGACCTCCTGGAGCGGTCCGACTTCCCCGTCGACCGGGAGCTCGGATGGGCCTGGGAGGGTCTCCGCAGCCGGGAGCCCCGGGCCCTGGCGCGGATCATCTCGGTCCTGGAAACCTATCCGGAGGACCGGGACGCGGTGCACCGCCGGGTGCTCGAGCACGCGTCGTCTCGCCGCATCCCCGTGCTCGGGATCACGGGGACCGGCGGCTCCGGGAAATCGTCCCTGGTGGACGAGCTGGTCCGTCGGTTCCTCCTGGATTTCGACGACGCCACCATCGCCGTCGTCAGCGTCGACCCGTCGAAACGCAAGACCGGGGGCGCCCTCCTCGGGGATCGGATCCGGATGAACGCGATCTTCGACGACCGGGTCTACATGCGTTCCCTCGCCACCCGACAGTCGAACCTGGCGCTCTCCGCCCACGTGCGGGAAGCGGTGGACGTGCTCCGGGCGGCGGACTTCGACCTGGTGGTCCTGGAGACCTCGGGCATCGGTCAGTCGGACACGGAGATCACGGACCACTCGGACGTGTCCCTCTACGTGATGACTCCGGAGTACGGGGCGGCGACCCAGCTCGAAAAGATCGACATGCTGGACTTCGCCGACCTGGTCGCCTTGAACAAGTTCGACAAGCGTGGGGCGCTCGACGCCCTGCGGGACGTCAAGAAGCAGTACAAGCGAAACCACCTGCGGTTCGACGCCAGCGACGACGACCTCCCGGTCTTCGGGACCATGGCCAGTCAGTTCAACGACCCGGGGATGAATCGCCTCTACCGGGCGGTGATGGACCGGCTGGTGGAAGCGACCGGCGCCGAGCATCTGCGCTCGTCCTTCGACGCGGCGACCGGGCGGTCCGAGAAGGTGCAGATCATCCCGCCCGCCCGGGTGCGCTACCTCTCGGAGATCAGCGAGACCATCCGGCGCTACGACGCCTGGGTCGACCAGCAGGCGGACGCCGCCGGGAAGCTCCAGCACGTCGAGGCGACCCTGGAGCAGCTGTCTTCCGGATCGACGTCGACGGGGGCGACGCCCCGGGAGGACGAGGGCGGGGACCACCAAGGGGACCCCGCGGTGGCGCGGGTCGCCAGCCTTCGGGACGAGATGGCCCGGCAGCTCGACCCCCGGAACCGCCAGCTCCTCGACGAGTGGGACGACCTCCGCGCCCGCTACGCCGCCGACGAATACGTCTACCAGGTCCGGGGGAAGGACGTCCGGGTCCCAACCCACACGGAAACCCTGAGCCGGAACAAGGTGCCCAAGGTCGCCCTCCCCCGGTACCGCGGCTGGGGGGACATCCTGCGCTGGCGCCTCCAGGAAAACGTCCCCGGCTCCTATCCCTTCACCGCCGGGGTCTTTCCCTTCAAGCGGACCGGAGAAGACCCGACCCGGATGTTTGCCGGGGAGGGGCCGCCGGAACGGACCAACCGGCGCTTCCACTACGTGTCCGAGGGGATGCCGGCGAAACGCCTCTCCACCGCCTTCGACTCCGTGACCCTCTACGGGCGGGACCCGGCGACCCGACCGGACATCTACGGAAAGATCGGGAACTCGGGGGTCAGCGTCTGCTGTCTGGACGACGCGAAGAAGCTCTATTCCGGATTCGACCTGGCGGACCCGAAGACCTCCGTGTCGATGACCATCAACGGCCCCGCCCCGATGCTGGTCGGATTCTTCATGAACGCCGCCATCGACCAGGGCTGCGAAAAGCACATCCGGGCGGAAGGCCTCGAAGGAGAGGTCGAGCAGAAGATCGACGCGATCTTCCGGAAGAAGAACGCCCCCCGGCCGCGCTACGACGGGGAGCTCCCGCCCACCAACGACGGCCTGGGGCTCATGCTGCTCGGAGTCAGCGGGGACCAGGTGCTCCCTCGGGAGACCTACGAACGCATCAAGGCGGACACGATGGCCGCGGTCCGGGGGACCGTGCAGGCGGACATCCTCAAAGAGGACCAGGCACAGAACACCTGCATCTTTTCCACCGAGTTCGCCCTGAAACTGATGGGGGACGTCCAAGAGACCTTCATCCGCCACCGGGTCCGGAACTTCTACAGCGTGAGCATCAGCGGCTACCACATCGCCGAGGCGGGGGCGAACCCGATCACCCAGCTGGCCTTCACCCTGGCCAACGGGTTCACCTTCGTCGAGTACTACGCGAGCCGCGGGCTTTCCATCGACGACTTCGCCCCGAATTTCAGCTTCTTCTTTTCCAACGGAATCGACGCGGAATACGCGGTGATCGGCCGGGTCGCCCGCCGGATCTGGGCGAAGGCGATGCGGGAGAAGTACGGCGCAAACGACCGAAGTCAGAAGCTCAAGTACCACATCCAGACGTCGGGCCGCTCCCTGCATGCCCAGGAGATCAGCTTCAACGACATCCGGACCACGCTGCAGGCGCTCTACGCGATCTACGACAACACGAACAGTCTTCACACCAACGCCTACGACGAGGCCATCACCACCCCCACGGAAGAAAGTGTCCGTCGGGCGATGGCGATCCAGCTCATCATCAATCGGGAGCTCGGTCTGGCGAAGAACGAAAACCCGATGCAGGGCTCCTTCATCATCGAAGAGCTGACCGACCTGGTGGAAGAAGCCGTTCTCTCCGAGTTCGACCGCATCACGGAACGAGGCGGAGTACTCGGGGCGATGGAAACGATGTACCAGCGGGGTCAGATCCAGGAAGAAAGCCTCTACTACGAGACCCTGAAGCACACCGGCGAGCTACCCATCATCGGGGTGAACACCTTCCTGTCGAAGGACGGGTCGCCGACCACCCTGCCGGGGGAGGTCATCCGGTCGACCCAAGGGGAAAAGGAAGCCCAGATCGCGACGGTGGCCGCTCAGCAGTCCCGGAACGCCGCGGAGATCGAGCGGGGGCTCGGGGAGCTCCAGCAGGCGGCCCTGCGGAACGAGAACCTGTTCGACCATCTGATGGAGGTGACCAAGGTCGCCACCCTGGGTCAGATCTCCGACGCCCTCTTCGAGGTCGGTGGCCGCTACCGGCGGAACATGTGAGACTGCTACGAAGCTTCACTTAGAATGGGAAAGGGAGGAATCGCCATGACGTCCGTAGCTTACCGCGCCGCCACGACGGCGGCGCTAGTGCTAGTCCCCCTGCTCGCCACCACCGGCCTGACGCCGCCCCGGGCCCACGCCTGCGGCGGCTTCTTCTGCGACAACAACCAGCCGGTCAACCAGGCCGCGGAACGGATCATCTTCAGTCAGAACGGCGACGGCACGGTGACCGCCGTCGTCGAGATCCTCTACCAGGGGCCGAGCGAACGGTTCGCCTGGGTGCTGCCCGTGCCCGGGACCCCGGACGTGGGGATCTCCTCGGCGACGGCCTTCGCCCGGCTGCAAGCCCAGACCAACCCCGTCTACCGGATGAACACCACCGTCGAAGGGACCTGCCGGGAAGAACGCTTCCCGAGCTCCGCCGACGGCGGGGCCGCCGGGGACTTCGACATGATGGCGGGGGACGACGACGACGACGAGGCGGCCCCCCCCGTGGTGGTCCTCGACTCCGGCACCGTCGGCCCCTTCGACTTCGAGACCATCGGGCTCGATCCCGCGCTGCCGAATCCCGGCGACGTCGCCATCGAATGGCTCGACGACAACGGCTACGACGTCTCCGCCTTCGGCGGCGAGCGGCTGGGTCCCTATCTGGCGGACGGGATGAATCTCATCGCCTTCCGGCTCCGGAAGGGCACCATGGCAGGCAGCATCCGGCCCATCGTCCTGACCTACGACTCGGACCACCCGATGATCCCGATCCGGCCGACCGCCGTCGCCGCGAACGACGACATGGGGGTCCTGGTCTGGATGCTCGGAGGCGGCCGGGCGGTCCCGACGAACTACAAGAGCCTGGTGGTGAACGAGGCGCTCATCGATTGGTTCCGGGGTGGCTCGAACTACGACGCGGTCGTGACGGAAGCGGCCAACGAAGCGGAAGGGCAGGGCTTCGTCACCGAGCTGGCCACATCGACGTCGACTCTGACCCCGGTCTTCCGCCTCGACGAGGAGCCCCCCACGCTGGAGGAGCTCGGCGACCTGCGGGAGATCGACGTCCTCGAGCAGGTCTCGCGGCGCTACGCGGGCTTCGACGGGATCCTCGACGCGGCGACGGAAACGGTGCCCATCCCTCCCGACGCCACCGTCCAGGATGTCCTGAACTGCCTGACCTGTTTCTTCAACGACCCGGACGGGGAGATCGACGGGTTCGAGGTGGGCGCCTTCCTCGACGCCCTGGAGACCTGGGTGGTCGGGCCGATGCGGGAGACGCAGGAGATCCTCGACGCCCAGCCCTACGTCACCCGGCTGTACACGACGATGTCCGCCGACGAGATGACGGTGGACCCGGAGTTCGACCTGAACATGGATCTCGGGGACGTCTCGAACGTCCACGTCGCCGAGCGCGTCATCGAATGCAACCGGCGGGTCACGGTCAACCAGGCGCCCTGGCGGGCCACCCTGGAAAACGGCGACGTCGTGCGTGGGGTGGGGAACCGCTGGCCCTTCCAGATCGGGGATGCGGCGGACCTGCCCGCCAACCGACGCATCGAGCAGGCCAGCACGGTCGGCGCGAACACCGTCGTCTCGGACAACGCCGTGGCGATCCAGGCCGCCCTCGACGCCCAGAACGCCTCGGTCCCGGGGGAGCTCTCCCCGAGCGGCGGCGGTGCCTCCTGCGCCATCGGGGGGCTCCGCCCCGACCGCTCGGGCCTCGCCGCCGTCCTCGCCGTCGCCGCCGGCCTCGTCGTCGCCCGCCGCCGCCGGCGACACGGCTAGCCGAGTTTGCGCCGGCCCCGCCGTTCCGGCGGCTGGGGCCGGTGCCCAGAGTCAGCCGCTCGATGAAACTCCGCCAGATGCGAGATGGGGCCGGCCTGGAAGCGGCCGTCGCCCAGGCGACGGGGCAACAGCTCGACGGGCGAAGGGCGCTTCGGGCGGTGGCCGGCGGGGATATCAACCAGGCGTTCGTCGGGGCCCTCACCGACGGGACGCGGGTGTTCGTCAAGACGCGGGCCGAGGCGCCGGCCGGGATGTATCGGGCCGAAGCCGCCGGGCTCCGCTGGCTCGCCGAGCCCGGGGCGATCCGGACTCCGGCGGTGATCGGCGTGCACGATCCGCCCGACGGCGGGGAGCCCGCCGACCGGGGAGAAGAGGGCGCCCCCCTCCCCCGGTGCCTGGTGCTCGAGCACGTCGATGTGGACCCCGCCGCCGGAGGGAACGACACCGCGGAGACCCTCGGCCGGGGCCTCGCCGCCATCCACCGGGCGGGCGCCCCCGCCTTCGGTCACCCGGAGGACAGCTTCATCGGCCCCTTCCCCCAGGACAACCGACCGGAAGCCACCTGGGCCCGCTTCTACGGCGAGCGCCGCCTTCTCCCCATGGCGCGGCGGGCGGTGGACGCCGGCCATGGCCCGGAGAGCCTCCTCGCCGCCGTCGAGGCGCTGGTCCCCCGCCTCCCCAGCCTAATAAGCCCCGACGAGCCCCCTGCCCGGCTCCACGGCGACCTGTGGGGCGGGAACTGGATGCGCGGCCCAGGAGGCGAGCCGGTGCTGATCGACCCCGCCGTCTACGGCGGCCACCGGGAGATGGACCTCGCCATGATGCAGCTCTTCGGGGGATTTCCCGCCCGCGTCTTCGACGCCTACGCGGAAGCCCAGCCTCTGGCCCCCGGCGCGACCGACCGCCTCGCCCTCTGCCAGCTCTATCCCCTGCTCGTTCACGCCGCCCTGTTCGGCGGCGGCTACGCCGCTTCCGCGGAACGCATCGCGCGTCGGTACGCGTAGCGAGGCGGGCAGCCGCACCAGGAGGCCAGCCGGCACCGCCTGGGTTCGCCTGACCACGAACAGCGGCAGGTGGCGTGGCGAGCGAGCGGCACGGGCGTCTTGGCGGGTGCGCCGGAACTCGCGCGCATCCTCGATGAGCCGTCGCACGCGGTGGCCGACCGCAAGAGCGCCATGGAACCGGCTCAGCGCGACAGGAAGAGCGCCATCTCCTCGGTTTTGGTGAAGTCCGTGGTCTTATACAGCACGTCGCGACTCGGGCTCGTGATGAGGAAGAACGGCAAGCCGACGCGGAGCTCCGGAAAGCGGGGGTCGTCGCGGTACCGCTCGAAGGTTTCCGACGTGTCGTAGATCTTGAGCAGGACGGCCTTCTGGAGCGCGTCGTTCAGGACCTCGTCGGACTGGGTCTGTGCCTCGAAGGCTTTGCAGTTCGAGCACCAGGATCCGAAAAAGTCGATGAACACGGGCTTGCCGGACCGCACGGCGGCGTCGTAGGCCGCGTCCTCGTCGAGGTACCAGGTCAGATCGCCGTGCCGCTCCACCGCATCTTCGCCCCCGACCGAGGAGACGGCCCGGCCTCCGTGTGGCGCCGTGGCAGAGGCGGCCGGGAGCACGGCCCGGGCCATGACCAGGAAGCCGGCCGCCGCCGTGACGACGAGGACGGCGTTGCGGGTGCGGTCTGTACGGGAGAGGTCCGCGCGCTGCAAAAGGAAGGACGCGCCGAGGAGCAGGATGGCCCCCAGGACGACGGACCCGGCGGCCCCGTCGTCGAGGCCTGCGCCTGCGAGTCCCTTGCCGACGTAGCCGAGGGCGAAGTAGGCGATGAGCAAGCCGAACAACCACTGGACGCCGACCATCCACCGGCCACCCCTAGGGAGGGAGAGGCCGAACACCCCGATGAGCAGGATGGGAAGCCCCACCCCGAGGCCGAACGCACCCATCTTCGTCGCCGCCAGCACCGTGCTCGAGACCGTGATGACGCCCGTGCCAGTGGCGAGGCCCACCAGGATGCTCACGACAACCGGACCGACGCACGCGCTCGACAGCAGCCCCGCGACGGCGCCCATGAGCCAGGTGCCGAAGAGACCCTCGTCCTTCGGTTCGAAGCCGGAGCCCAGCATCGGGAAGTGGAGATAGCCGATCGTCGCGAGCGCGAGCACGAACAGGAGAGCACCGATCAGCAGATTGGTCACCGGAAGCCGAAGCACCTCGTTGAAGGCTCCGCCGGACAGCGATGCCACCACGCCGAACCCGAAATAAATGGCCGCCAGGCCCACGTAGTAGGCGAGCGGGTGGGCGAACCGCCCGAGGCGACTCGAGCGGCTTCGGAGGATGCTCACCGTGATGGGGTAGAGCGGGTAGACGCAAGGCAGCAGGCTGGCGAGCGCGCCGCCGACCGCGAGCAGCAGGTACGCGCTCGGTCCCGTCGCGGTCGCGAGCTGGGTCTCGACCCACGCATTGAGCGTCTCGAACGCCGTGAACATCACACTCTCACACCTGGCTGAAGAGGTAGAAGACCTCGGTCGCGATCTGCCGGGCGCGCTCGTCGTAACGCTCGGCCTCTTGCGGGGTGTCGTCCGCTTCCTTCGGGTCGACGTAGGGAAGGGCCACGCGGAGCGCGGCTCCTCGGACAACGGGGCAGTTCTTGTCTGCCTCCGCGCAGGTCATCACGGCCGCGAACCCCTCCTGCGGGTTGGACTCGTCGTCGTAGACCTTCGAGAACGCCTCCATGACCGGCCCATCGGGCCCGTAGGTCACGCGGTACCGAGGATTCTCGCCGGCGCCCTCGGGCTTCTCGATCTCGAGCCCGGCCCGCTCGAGGGCGGCGACGGCCCGAGGGTTGAACGCCGTCGCCTCGGTCCCGCCGGAGAACGTGCCCACGCCGTCCACGCCGTACCAGGCTGCCGCCGTCGCGGACCAGAGCTGTCCCATGTGGCTGCGCCTGGAGTTGTGAGTACAGATGAAAATCAGCTTCGCGGGCTCGCCGGAGGAACGCTTCGTCTCGATGAAGAGCGCTAGCTTCCGGAGCTCCCGGCGACGCTCCTCGGGGATGGTGTCGAACTGGTCCACCAGCGTCCCGACGTAGGCCCGGAGGTCGTCATGAAGGGCGGCACCGGGCGCGGACCGCCGGACGGGCTTCTCCGGGTACGGCGTGCCCTCGGGATCCAGGGAATCGCTGCCGATGGCGCCCGGGGCGGCCGCCGACTGGGTGGCTCGCTGGTCTTCCGGCTGGGAGATGGCCACGGCGTCCCGCTCGCAGCCGGAGAGGGTCATGGAGATCAGTGCACCGCAAACGGCGAGTCGAAGCATCATTCGTTCTTCCTCGTGTCCTATCGAACCTGCATTTGCGTATACCCGCGTTAGCGCATATATGCAACGGGACTCCTGCGGACTAGGACCCGAACATGGTTTCTCGACGCGTCGTCATCGTAGGAGGCTCGGATGCGGGCATCAGCGCGGCCCTCCGGGCCAAACAGGTCGACCCCGGAGCAAGCGTCGAGGTCGTGGTCGCCGACGCCTACCCGAACTACAGCATCTGCGGGATCCCCTTCTTTCTGAGCGGCGAGGTCCAGCACAGCGCGTCGCTGGCGCACCGGACTGCTCGCGAGATCGAACGGGCGGGGGTGCACCTGCGCCTCGAGACCCTCGCCACCGAGATCGACCCGACGGCCGGCCGGCTCCGCGTCGAGGGACCGGGAGGAACGGAACGACTTCCGTACGACACCCTCGTGCTCGGTACGGGGGCGACACCGCGTCGCCCCGACGGCGACGGTTTCGAGCACCCCGCGGTCTACCCGCTGCACGGGATGGGGACGGCGTTTAGAGCGCTAGAGGGACTCCGGGCCAATCCGCAGCGCGTGATCGTCGTGGGCAGCGGGTACATCGGGCTCGAGATGGCGGACGCCCTGCGCGTTCGTGGCGTCGACGACGTGACCCTCGTGGGCAGCAGCCCGGCACCCCTCCCTACCGTCGACCCGGAGCTCGGCGCGCTCGTTCGAGAAGAGCTCGAGAGGGGAGGCGTACGCGTGATCGACGGAACACGCGTTCGTGCGATCGAGGACGCCGGCGGGGGTCGCGCGCGTGTGCTCGGGGGCGAAGGGTTCGCCGGCGAGGCGGACCTCGTGGTGCTCTCCACCGGGGTGGTTCCAGAGACGAGCCTCGGCACCGCCTGTGGCCTGAAGACCGGCGAAGGTGGCGCGCTCCGGGTGGACCGTCGGATGGGCACGAAGCTGGCGGGTGTCCTCGCCGCGGGAGACTGCGTCGAGACCTGGCACCGCATCCTCGAACGCCCCGTCTGGCTACCGCTGGGCACGACCGCGCACAAACAGGGTCGGGTCGCCGGAGAGAACGCCGCCGGCGGAGCCGCGGCCTTCGCCGGAACCCTCGGCACTCAGATCGTGAAGGTCTTCGAGCTCGCGATCGGCCGGACCGGCCTCGACGAGTCGGAGGCACGCCTTGCCGGTCACGATGCCGCGACCATCGCGTTCTCGGGCCGCGACCACAAGGCCTACTACCCGGGGGCGACGGAGACCCACGTCCGCGTCGTCGGCGACCGGGGGACGGGAAGGCTCCTCGGGGCTCAACTCGTCGGGCACTGGCGCTCGGGCGTTGCGAAACGCCTGGACGTGTTCGCCGCCGCGCTCCACCTCGGCCTCGCCGTGACCGAGGTGCTCGACCTGGATCTGAGCTACACGCCGCCCCTCGGCAGCCCGTGGGATGTCGTCCAGCAGGCCGCCGAGGCCTGGGATCTACGCTGGAGGCGCCAAACGGATTCGAGCGGGTGAACGCGGGTTTCGCGAACGTTTGCGCCGGTCCCGAACGCCGCTCGCGGCGTACTAGTCCGCGGGCGCGGGGTCGGCGGCTGGGGCGGCGGCGACGACCACCTTGATCACCTCGGACTTGATCGGCGGGTCGTGGGGGATGTGGCGGTGGTCGCCCAAGAGGAGCTGCAGGGTGTGCTCCCCCGGGGAGAGCTCGACGGTCGTGGACGTGCTCCCGTCGCCGAAGTGACGGTAG
>DAPKRP010000705.1:0-2681 GCA_031800515.1 Polyangiaceae bacterium LLY-WYZ-14_1
TTCGGATGGTCGCTGACCGCCGCGCCCACCAGCCCGACCCGATCCGCGTCCTCCGGGATGAGCTCGAGGATGCGTTCCATCGGCACCTTTCGCATGCCGCCGTTGGTGCTGCGGCGCATCACGCAGTACTTGCACCGCCGCGAGCAGCCCCGCTCCGCCTCGAGGAGGAACATGTTCAACAACTCCATGTGGGGGGTGCGGATCTGGCTGCGGACAGGGAGCCGGTCGTCCGGGCAGCGGCCCATCTCCCGGAGCTCGAGGCCGTCGTGGATGCCGGGGACGAAGGCGCTCGGCAGCTCTTTCGCCAGCACGGACCGGGCTTCCTCCTTCGAGCCCGTGCCGAAGACGATGTCGAGGGCGGTGTGGATGGTCTCGTCCGCCTCACCGAGGAGCATGGCGTCGACGAAGGGGGACAGGGGCAGGGGGTTGGAGAAGGTGAGGGGCCCGCCCCCCAGGATGAAGGGGTGTCGGTCGTCCCGGTCTTCCGCGAGGGGCGGGATGCCGGCGAGCTCCAGGGTCTGGACGACGCCGGCGAGCTCGAGCTCGTAGGCGACGGACAGGGCGACGACGGGGAAGTCCCCCACGGGGCGCTCCGCCTCGTAGGTGAACAGCGGGGTGCGGGTGCGCTCGTAGAGCCCGGGGTCGTCGGGAAGGAAGGCGCGCTCCGCGGTGCGCTGCGGGGTGCGGTGGATCTCCCGGTAGATCGTCTGGAAGCCCAGGCTCGACATCCCGACGTGGTAGGGGCTCGGGTAGACCAGGGCGACGCGCTCCGGGGCGTCCCGCACCAGGGTGCCCCGCTCGTCCGCCAATCGCGCCCGGACCTCGGCTTTCGGGTCCGTCGGGGTGCGGGAGCCTCGCTTCATCCGGGGCCTACCATGGGGCGTTCCGGCGCCGGTGGCACCCCCCGGCCGGCCGGGGGTCAGTCGATGGGTTTGCCGAGCCGGTCCCAGCGGGGCTTGTCGTCGCCGTTGCTCCAGTAGACGACCAGCGCCTTGCCCTTGACCCGGGCGACGGAGACCGGCCCGAAACGGCGGCTGTCGTTCGACCGGTCCCGGTGATCCCCCATCACGTAGACGTGGCCTTCCGGGACCGTCGTCGGCGGCACCGGCTGCATCTCGTCGAAGGCCATCTGACTGGTCTTGTAGTCGTGCTCGCCCAGGTGCTCTCCGAGCCATTCGCAGGCGGTCGGGTCGTTCGGCTCCTTGTAGGCGTCGGGGCAGTCGCCGAGCTCCGTCCGGGTGATGGGCTGGCCGTTCCGGACGATGGTGTTGTCGTCGATCTCGATGGTGTCCCCAGCGACCCCGATCACCCGCTTGACGATGTCGACGTTGTCGTTCGGTCCACGGACGATGACGACGTCCCCGGGCTGCGGCGAGCCCCAGGTGACCAGCGCTTCGTTCTGGTAGGGCAGGAACAGGCCGTAGAGGTACTTCGCGACGACCACCCGGTCCCCGTTCAACAGCGTCGGCTGCATCGACGGGCCCTCGATCTCGAAGGGCTCGAAGATCGCGATCCGGATGAAGAGGGCCAGCAGGACCGCCCCGCCGATGGTCTTCAGGTTGGCCCGGGTCCGGTCCCAGCCCGTCTCCTCGCCTCGGGGGTCCGGAGGATCGTCGGGAGGGGCGGCGGCTGGCCCCCCGCTGGCGCTGGGTTCCCGGCCCCGGAGGCGTGGGTTCTTCGGTTCGTCCAGGGACGAACGGGCTAGATTGCTTTCTTCCATGGACCGCCCGCGGTCGTCTCGATCAGCCATGCACCGTGGCGTCGATGGGGAGGGTGGCGACCACGTCCGCTTCCGCGACCGCCAGCTGGTCGAGGCGTTCCCGGGCGGCGGGCTCGCCGAAGGCATCCCGGGCGAGGTCCCGGAAGAGGCGGTGGTGCCGCGCCTCGGACGCCATGAGCTCCCGGTAGAACGGAGAGAGCCGATCGTCGTCGAGGCCATCGGCCAGCAGCTTGAAGCGTTCGCAGGAGCGCGCTTCGATCAGCGCCGAGACGAGCAGCCGGTCCAGGAGCAGGGGCCGCCAGGGCAGGGCCCGGGCCGCATCCCGGAGCGCGCCGACGTAGTCGTCCCGGGCGGGGGGCTCGAAGCGGTCCCCTCGGTCGGCGAGCTGGGCGTGCACCTCTTCGAAGTGTCGCGCCTCTTCCTGCGCCAGGGCGGTCAGGGGGGCGACGAGGCTGGGATGTTCCCCGCCGAAGCGGGCGACGACGCTGAGGGCGCTCTGGGCGGCCTTGAGCTCGCAGTGAGCGTGATCCGAGAGCAACCGGGGCAGGTCGGCCCGCGCGGCCTCAAGCCAGCGCGGATCCGTCGCAGTTCGCAGTCCGAGCATCGACCGGGGTGTCGCTTCAGGGGATGCAGCTGGCTCCGGGGCGCCGTCTGCGGCAGCGCGACCGCGTGCGGCGCCGCTGCATCTCGTGAACGCTAGTCCTCCACCCCCCATCGGTCAACGTGAAGACCCTCGCCATCGACACCACCACCGAGCTCGGATCCGTCGCGCTTCTCGACGGCGGCGCCCTCGTCGCCGAGGCCGCTGCCCGGGTACGGGCGCGGCAGGGAGAGGTGCTCCTGCCCCACGTCGCCCGGGTGCTCGAGACCGCGCGCTGGACACCGCGGGAGCTCGAGCTGCTGGTGGTGACCGTCGGTCCCGGGTCCTTCACCGGGCTCCGGGTGGGGATGGCGACGGCGA
>DAPKRP010000706.1:0-9063 GCA_031800515.1 Polyangiaceae bacterium LLY-WYZ-14_1
GATCAGGTCGGCGACCTGAAGCCGATCCCGGACCAACACGGGCGGGACGTCCGGGGGGACCAGGACGGTGGCGGGAGCGTCCACCAGGTCGAGGTCGGCCGGGTCGAGGGCGGTGCGGAACTCGAAGACGAGCTCGGTCCCGTCCGGAACGTCGGCGACCCAGGAGAAGTTCCCCCATTCCGGCAGCTGCCCCGGCTGACAGTGATCGTAGGCGTCGTAGTCACGCCAGAATCGGCCTTCCTCCGGGTAGCTGACCTCGGTCTTCGGGACCAGCACCACGATCTGGAAGGTCTGCAGCACGTAGATGCCGTCCCCCATGAGATCCACCGTGAAGGTGAAGAGCTGGTCTTCTTCCGCGGGGGCGACGAAGTCGTTTTGAACGCCGAGGCGGAAGTCCGCCGTCGTGCCCGGCAGACACTTCTGGTACCAGGTGTCGTAGGTGGCCAGGCAGCGGGTCAGGGTTTCCGGCGGCGGATCCCCATCCGAGACGGTGCGCACGGATTTGACGAATCGCCGTTCATCGACGGCTGCCGTCGCCGGGTTGTCGTTGACCCGCAGCGTCACGTCGAGGCGGACCGAGCCGGAGAGCTCGGCGATGGCCCGAACGACGGCTTCCGACAGCCCGGTGCCGTTTTCGTTGATCTGATAGACGAAGGGCTCGCCTTCCCCGTTCACGCTGCCCGTGTCCTGGGAGAGGGTCCGCATGTCGTCTTCGCTCGCCTCCGGGTCGTAGGTGCAGGCGGTCTCGCCGTAGGTGATGCAGTCGCCGTCCCGGTAGCCACATTCCGTGCGGGTGTCGTAGCGGTCGCAGCGGCTGCGGGTGCGGCAGCGGGTTCGGGTGTCCCGGCGCAGGCAGTCCCGTTCTTCTTCGCAGACCTCTTCCTCCCAGCAGATCCCGCCCTGCTGGCAGCGGGTCTTGAGCTCGCACTCCTCGTAGTAGGGGCCCCACTCGGCGCAGTAGTTCTGTTCCCAGCAGTCCTCGTACTCGACCCGCTCGGCGCAGTAGGTTTCTTCCCAGCATTCGTATTCCTGCTCTCGTTCCAGGCAGGGCGTGCTGCAGCGCTGGTCCGCTGGTTCCCCGGAGTGGATGCCGACCATCTTCGCGCCGATGCGGTTCATCGCGAGCATCGCGTCCATGTAGGCGGGGGCGGCCAGGTCCGAATAGCGGTCGTCTCCTCCATCGCCGTTGTGCATCTCGGCGTCGGTGAACATCACGACGATGGGGATCGTTCCTTCCCGGAAACAGGGATAGCCGAAGGCGCCTTCTGGACAGGCGGGTCCCTCCGGCGTCAGGTAGGCGGAATCGTCGGGCCAGGCGCCCATCCCCAGCCGGAAGTCGCCATTGCTTCCGCCGGAGCCGGAGTAGACGACGTAGTGGGTGCCCGGGTCGAGGCGTTGGAACAGGGACGCCTGGTCGCCGGCGCCGTTGTGGCAATAGCGGAAGTCGAAGTCCGAGTCGTAGAGCTGGAAGACGCTGTTCAGGTCCGAGCCGGCGTTGGTGAAGACCACGTTCGAGGGCTCGGACAGCTCGAACCTCAAGACGACGTCCCGGGCTCCCCCCTTGTCGCCGCCCCAGCAGTCGACGTTCCGGGTGAAGTTGCTGAACACCCCGTTTCGGGTGCTGCCGGCGATCTCCACCCACCGGCTCGCGAGGTCTCCTACGTCGAGGGCGTTGCCCACCGTGTCCCCGACGACGGGCCCCAGGTAGAGCCGGAAGTCGCCTTCCTGCCCCGGGCCGCTCCCATCGACGACGGCGTAGTAGGTCCCGGGGTCCAACGTCTCGTCCCGGTCGACCCCGGTCCCGTCGCTATCGTCGCAGCCCTCCCGGTCGCCGTTGGCTCGGTAGAGGCTGACGACCGGGTCGAAGGTCGCGTTCTGGACGCTGGCGACGATGGTGCGCCGTTGGGAGACCTCGAAGCGGAAGACGGCATCCGGGGCGTCGGCGGAGGCGTTGCAGCCGCCGCTATGCTGTCCCCCGAGGCCTGCCGTCGACGCCTGGATCGCGACGCCTTCGGTCGCGACGTCCCCGACCTCGTAGTCGACGGGGAAGCCGGGGCCGACGGGGTTCCCCGTCGGAGTCGGCGAGACCGCGGGCATCAAGGGGTCGCTCCCGTCCATCTTGCCCGCCGGGGGCGGGGTGGCATAGAAGCCGTCCCGGCCATACGGAAGGCCGGCGCCGGTGGCGATCGCGTAGAGGGCCGCCAGGTGGGACTCGGGCCGGTCGTCCCCGCAGCGGGCCACCAGCCGGTCGACCGCCGTCTGGATGGCCGCGAGGTCGGCGGGGTCCTCCGGGGGGGTGCTCCCGATGAGCTGGTGGAAGGGCAGGTCGTGCTCGGTGCCCGTGGCGGCGTCGTTGCAGGCGCCGTCTCCCAGGGAATAGCCGTAGCGGTCGACGGGGTAGTCGTCGAAGTAGCCGATGGCGAAGGCCGGGTCGGCGATCTGGCATCGCAGGGCGCCGATGAGGCCCTCGTAGCCTTCCGGCGCGCCGACCTGCCCGACCGCAGACGCCTGGGCGACCGCGCCGCCCCCGGCTTCGTAGTATTCGATGGCGATGGTGTGCCGGCCGGGGGCCACGACCACCTCCGCGTCGTAGTTGGTCGGGCCCTGATTTCTCCAGCTGGCCCATTCGACGACGCCGTCGACGACCACCCGCATCCCGTCGTCGGTGCGCATCTGGAAGCGGAAGGTCGTCTCCTGTGAGAGATCCACCTCCTTCGACCAGCGGACGGAGAAGTTGTTGTCGGGGATCCCGGGGCCCGGACTGCCGTTGCCCCAGACGAAATCGATCTCCGGGTCGACCCGGGTCAGAGCCGGGCTTCCGGAGAGGTTGCGGTTGTCGAAGTAGGCCGCCTCCCAGTCGGCGAGCCGCACCGGTTGGAAGTCGTCCTCGAGCCCGCAGACCGTCGGGTCGAGCAGGAAGTTCCCGCTGGTCAGGGAGGTCCGGAGGTTGTCGATCTCCCCCTGCATCGAGCCCGTCGTGTCCATCAGGAAGTAGATGTCCGCCGAGCGCAGCTCGATCCGGATGTCCACCTCGCCGGCGACGACGGGACCGCCGAAGGGCAGCACGAAGAAGCGGTCGCCGTTTTCCACGTAGCCGTCGACCAGGGGGTCCGCCGGGTCCAGGTCGTAGTCGTCCGGCGTACCGTCCCCGTCCCCGTCGGGCCCCCCGGGGCCGACGCCGTCTTCCTCGTCGCTCAGGACGATGCCGCCTAGGCCTTCGTCGAAGGCGACGCGCTCGGCGTTCTCGCCGAGGATGATGTCCTCGTCCGTCGGGATGTCCGTGGCCCGGCCGCAGCCCGGGTTGCATGGGTTGCAGGGCTCGGGCCCGGTGCTGAGGGCCTCCGGAGGGACCTCCCGCTCCACCCGCTCCGAGACCTCGCAGTGACCCCAGAGGCCGCCCTCGACGCAGGTGCGCTCCCCCACCCCGCAGCTCAGGGTGTCGGCGACCGCACCCTCGACCACGTAGCAGGGCTCCACCTGGCCTGGCTCGCAGCGTTCCCCCGCCGTGACGTCGCATTCCGTCGCCCGGGCGGGGTCCTGGTCGTCACAATCCGGGCCGAGCTGGCAGCCGAGCCCGAAGCCGTCGCCGTCCCGGTCCACCAGGCAGGACGGACGCGTCTGCTCGTCGTCCGGACGCTCTTCCGGTGTTCGGTGCGGCGCGGCGGGGGGCGCGTCGGTGCAGGCGGCCAACAGGACGACCCCGATCCCCGCGAACAGGGCGCCCAACCAGCGCACGTTTCCTCGACCCATGTGCGCTGCGAACGGATTTTGCCGTTCGCGCTGTATGTAGTCCCGGGTGGCCCCGGTCCAGAACGCCCCAGCTGGTGACCTGGATCGCCGGCCGCCCCCCTCAACCGTCCGGCGGTGGCCGTCTCACCTGGCCCTACTCTTCGTCGCCGGTCCGGGAGCGACCCTCCATCGCCCGGAGCATCTCGAGGGGGATCGGGAACAGCGTGGTGGAGTTGTTCTCCCCGGCGACCTCGACCAGCGTCTGCAGATAGCGGAGCTGCATCGTGCCGGGCTGGGTGGCGAGCATCTTCGCCGCCTCCGCCAGCTTCGCCGACGCCTCGAACTCGCCTTCGGCGCTGATCACCTTGGCCCGGCGCTCCCGTTCCGCTTCCGCCTGGCGCGCCATCACCCGGCGCATCTCCGCGGGGACCTCGACGTGCTTGATCTCCACCGAGCTGACCTTGATCCCCCAGGGGTCGCTCTGCTCGTCCATGATCCCCTGGATCTGCTTGTTCAGCCTCTCCCGTTCCGAGAGCAGCTCGTCCAGGGTATGAGCGCCCACGATGGAGCGCAGGGTCGTCTGCGCCAGCTGGCTCGTGGCGTAGCGGTAGTCCTCGACCTGCAGCACGGCCTTGTCCGGGTGGAGGGCCCGGAAATAGATCACCGCGTTCACCCGGGCGGAGACGTTGTCCTTGGTGATCACGTCCTGGGGCGGGACGTCTTCGACGATCGTCCGAAGGTCGATCACGTCCAGGCGGAAAAACGGCACCAGGACGATGCGGAGCCCGGGGCCCAGGGTCGACGAATAGCGCCCCAGGAAAAACATCACCCCGCGCTCGTACTCCTTGATGATCCGGACGGCGGTGGCGAGGTATCCGAGGACGGCGGCGAGGGCGAGGGCGGCCCCCGCGGGTAGGCCGAGGTCGGGCATGGTCGGTCGACGTGCTCCTTTCCCCCGGGACCTAGCAGTCGTCCCCGCATCACGCCCCCAGGCGCTGGCTCCGGTCCGGTGCGGCATCCCGGTGCGGTATCGACACCGGGGAAGCGACCTCGGGCTGCCGGCTGAAGGCCGGGGGGAAGGGCTATCCCGTCGACCCGGGCTCGACCTCGAGGACCAGACCGTCGACCCGGCGGACCCGGACCGGCGTGCCCGGGGAGACGTCGGCGTCGGCGCGGGCCCGCCAGCGCTCCCCGTGGATGCGCACCCAGCCCTCGCCGGACGCGGGGATGGCGTCGGCGACCACCCCCTCCGCGCCCTCGAGGCCTTCGGCTCCCGTCGACGATCGCTTGCGCTGTTCCTTCGCGGCCTGGAAGCCGAGGGCGACGGCGGCCAGGCCGACGACGGCCGCGAGCGGCAGGATGGTGAGCCAGGAGATCCCGAAGCTCGGGTCGACCAGGTAGCCCGGGTCCGATCGGTCGATGAGGAGGGCGGCGCCGAGGGCCAGACACCCCACCCCGGCCAGCGCCAGAAGCCCGAAGCTCGTCACGTAGAGCTCGGCGACGAAGAGGCCGATGGCCACCGCCAGGAGCAGCACCGCGCCGAGATTCACCGGCAGGACCTCGAGCCCGATCCCCCCGAGGAGCAGGCAGAGCACGCCGAGGGCGCCCGGGACGAGCATGCCCGGGTTGTAGAGCTCGAGGAGCAGCGCCAGGAACCCGAGGCTCAAGAGCGCATAGGTCACGCTCGGATCCCCCAGGATCATCCGGGCCCGCTGGCTGATGGTCATCGGGTGCTCGACGATGGGGGCGCCTTCGGTCCGGATGGCGACCTCGTCCCCGCGCACCTCGACGAGGCGACCGTGCACCTGTTCGAGGAGCGCCCCCTCGTCCCGCACCAGGAGGTCGATCACGTGGTCGTCCTTGGCCTCCCGGGCGGTCGCGGAGACGCTCTTCCGGACGGCGTCTTCCGCCCAGGCGACGTTCCGCTGTCGGCGCTCGGCGATCGCCCGGGCGAGGGCGGCGGTGTCGTTTTCGATCTTCCGAGCGAGCTCCTCGCCGCCGGCGTCCTCCGGGTCCCCCCCGGTGCCGGTGACCGGATGCGCGGCGCCGATGTTCGACCCGGGGGCCATGGCGGCGACGTGGGCGGCCAGGGTGATGAACACCCCGGCGGAGCCAGCCCGGGCACCGGCGGGGGCCACGTGGACGATCACCGGCACCGGCGCTTCGAGGAAGCGCTGGACGATGCCCCGGGTGGCGTCGAGAAGCCCGCCGGGGGTGTCCAGGCGCACCAGGAGCGCCCCGCACCCTTTCTCCGCCGCCGCCTCGAGGGCGCTGCCGAGGTAGGCGGCGGTCCCGGGATTGACGATGCCGACGAGCTCCGCCCGAAGCACGCAGGGCGCCTCGGGAAGCGGGCCCTCGGCGTAGCGGGGCTCCGGGTAGCGGACGGCGGCGCCGGGATCGTCTTCCCCCGGGTCCTGGGCCGCCGCCGAGCCCCATGCCCCGCCGAGGAGGAGCAGCACGAGCACGGGAGCAACCCGTCGGCGGGTCGTCCCGACGTCGGAGCCGGTGGAAGGCCGCATGCCTTCGAGCTTAGTCCCTCATGGTGGCGAGGGCGCGTTCCACCCGGCTCCGGTCGAGCTCCCCCCGGCCCCGGTCGGCGGCGAGGGCCCGTCGGTAGAAGCTCGTCGCCTGGTCCTTCCGGCCCCGGTGCCGCGCCAGGTCCCCCTGGGCCTCGAGCACCAGGGCGTGGTCCCCGGCGATGCTCGCCGCCCGGGTGATGTAACCCGACGCGGTCACGTCCCGGTCTTCCGCCAGCGCGAGCCGCGCCGCCCGCACGAGGGGCCGCGGGTCCGACGGGTCGAGGTTGGCCGCCTCCCGGTAGAGGCCGAGGGCGAGCTCGGTCTGGTCGTTGTCGGCGAGCACCCCGGCGAGGGCGAGCTTCGCTTCGACGTAGTTCGGCACGAGCTCGAGGGCCCGCCGAAGGGCGGCTTCCGCCCCGTCGAGGTCGTCCTGGGCGGCGAGGGCCCGCCCGAGGCCGGCGTGGGCCGGGGCGAGCTCGTCGCCTTCGGCGATCGCCTTCCGGTAGGCGTCTTCCGCCTCCGAGGGCCTGGCGTCCCGGAAGAGGGCGTCTCCGAGGGCGGCCCAGGCCTCGGGCCAGGAGGGGCGACCCGCCACCGCCTTCTCGAGGAGCGCCGTGCGCTGTTCATCCCCGGCCGGGAGCGCCTCGGCGAGCTCGAACTGGATCACCGGGTCCCCCGGGTCCCGCCGGTAGGCCTGGCGCAGGGCGGCCACCGCCTGGGCGTCCCGCCGCGCGGCCGCTTCCAGGCGCCCGAGACCGAGGTGGGGGGCCGGGTCCTCCGGGGCGAGCTCCGCCGCCTTCCGATAGGCGGCCCGGGCCTCGTCGAGCTGGCCCCGGAGCCGCCGGGCGTCCCCCATCGCCGTCCACGCCCGGGCGTCCTCCGGGGCCGCCGCGAGCGCCGCCTCGAGCTGGTCGAAGGCCCGGCCGCTCCGGTTCTCCGCGAGAAAGGCCCGGGCCTCGCAGACCTTGGTGAGGGCAGCGGCCCGGTCCCGGCGTCGCAGGGCGACGCAGGCGCGCCGGGCCCGGCGGGTATCCCCGGCGGCGAACTCGACCCGGGCGACGTCGTAGTGGGCCTCCAGGCTCGACCGCTCGAGGCGGGCGGCTCGGGCCATCTGCCGCCGAGCCTCCGGGAAGCGCCCGGCCCGGAGCAGCGCTTCCCCGTAGGCGCGTTGGGCGGCGTAATCCCGGGGGTTCTGCCGAGCGGCCTCCGCGCGGTCGTCGACGAGCGTCTCCTGGGCCCGGGCGAGGAGGGGTGGGGAGACGCCGAGGAGCCCGGTCAGAAGCAGCGTCCCCGCCCAGGCGGGGGAGACGACGGGAGAGCGGCGCGGCGAGCGGATCGAGTCGGGAGCCAAAGGACAACCTCCGAGGGCCCTCATATCAAATCACCGCCCGAGAGGGCGGCGCGGCGTCTCCCGCCGGTCGCGCCGGCGACGGAGCCCGCCACCGGCGGCGGAGCCCGGGGTCCCTGGGACGTCCGATCCGGACGGGATCTTCACCCGGGTCCCGGGACCCCGGAGCGTTCCTCCGGCCAGGTGCCCGGAACGGAGCCCCGTGTCATAGGTGCCCCCTCGTGGTACCGCACCGCCCCATCGACGCCCGGGCCTGGGCTTCGGCCGCGCTCCTGCTGGCCCCGGTGGTCGCGGCCTGCGGCGGGACCCAGCAGCCCGCCGAGCTGCCCCCGGGGGGCGAGGCGGAGCTCGCCTACGACCGCGCCTACGCCAAGGTGCAGGACGGCGGCTGCCTCGACGCCGAGCCAAAGCTCCAGGAGATCCGGCGGAAGTATCCGTTCAGCCGCTTCGCCGCCCTGGCCGAGCTTCGCCTCGCCGACTGCCTGCTGGACCAGGACAAGCCCCTCGAGGCCATCCAGGCCTACCGGCAGTTCGTCCGCACCCGGCCGAGCCATCCCGAGATCCCCTACGCGCGCTTCCAGATCGCGCTGGCGCACTACAAGCAGGTGCCGAGCGAGTGGCTGCTGTCCCCGCCGGCCCACGAACGGGACCAGACCCCCACCCGGGAAGCCCTGCGCCAGCTCCGGCGATTCCTGCTGGACCACCCCGACGACGAGCGGGCCGAGCGCGCCCGGGAGCTCGCCGACGAAGCGCTCCAGATGCTCGCCCAACACGAGCTCTACGTCGCCCGCTTCTACCTGAACCGGGACCACCCGGAGGCCGCCGTCGCCCGGATTCGCACGATGCTTCGGGTCTACCAGGGCAGCGGGATCGAGCCCCAGGCGCTCCTGCTGTTGGGTCGCACCCATCTGAAGGCGCGGTCCCGGGACGAGGCCCGGGCGACCTTTCTCGAGGTCGTCGAACGCTTCCCGGACAGCGACGAAGCGGTGGAGGCGCGGGCGTTTCTCGGCGAGCTCGGGCCGGCGCCGAACCCCGTGGACGTCGGGGACAGCCGCCCCCCGGACGGGGGCTGAGGAGCCGGGACGCATCATGGACGAGCGGAGCAAGCAGCTCCTCGCCCTCGGTCGGGAGCACTACGACAAGCGCGAGTTCGAACGGGCGGCGCACTACCTGCGCCAGGTCCTCACCCGGGGGGGCTCCTACGCCGACGTCCACAACATGCTGGGCGTCATCCACCACGACGCGGGGCGCTTCGGGGACGCCCAGGCCGCCTTCGAAGAAGCGCTGGCGATCAACCCGAACTACACGGAAGCCGCCCTCAACCTGGCGGTGACCTACAACGACCTGGGCCGCTACGAAGAGGCCAAGCGCATCTACCAGGCGGCCCTCCGGCGGGGTGACGAGGGGGGTGGCGGCGGTCCCGCCTCGGCGGTGGGCGAGCTCGATCCGTTCATCAAGGGCAAGATC
>DAPKRP010000707.1:0-14364 GCA_031800515.1 Polyangiaceae bacterium LLY-WYZ-14_1
GGCGGCCGTAACTATAACGGTCCTAAGGTAGCGAAATTCCTTGTCGGGTAAGTTCCGACCTGCACGAATGGCGTAACGACATCCGCACTGTCTCGGCCAGTGACTCAGCGAAATTGTAATGGGGGTGAAGATACCCTCTACACGTGGCAAGACGGAAAGACCCCGTGAACCTTTACTACAACTTGGCAGTGAAGCTCGGGACAGTCTGTGTAGGATAGGTGGGAGGCTTTGAAGTCGGGATTCCGGTCTCGATGGAGCCGTCCTTGAAATACCACCCTGGCTGTTCTGGGCTTCTAACCTAGGCGCGTCATCCGCGTCGGGGACACTGCCTGGCGGGTAGTTTGACTGGGGCGGTCGCCTCCCAAAGAGTAACGGAGGCGTGCGAAGGTTCCCTCAGCCTGATTGGAAACCAGGCGTAGAGTGCAAAGGCATAAGGGAGCTTGACTGTGAGACCGACAGGTCGAACAGGTGCGAAAGCAGGTCTTAGTGATCCGGTGGTTCCGCATGGAAGGGCCATCGCTCATCGGACAAAAGGTACTCCGGGGATAACAGGCTGATCGCGCCTGAGAGTTCATATCGGCGGCGCGGTTTGGCACCTCGATGTCGGCTCATCACATCCTGGGGCTGGAGCAGGTCCCAAGGGTTCGGCTGTTCGCCGATTAAAGTGGTACGCGAGCTGGGTTTAGAACGTCGTGAGACAGTTCGGTCCCTATCTGCCGTGGGCGCAGGATACTTGAGAGGAGCTATTCATAGTACGAGAGGACCTGAATGGACGTACCTCTAGTGTTCCGGTTGTCGTGCCAACGGCATAGCCGGGTAGCTATGTACGGAACGGATAACCGCTGAAAGCATCTAAGCGGGAAGCCGGCCTCGAGATCAGGTATCCCGGACTTCGGTCCCTAAAGGCCACTCGAAGATGACGAGTTTGATAGGCCGGGTGTGGAAGCGCAGCAATGCGTGGAGCTGACCGGTACTAATCGGCCGTGAGGCTTGACCTATCTCTAAGGCTCGATGTCGGGCTCGAGCTCAGGGTTGGGAGCAAGAACGCGAACGCAATAAGACAGCGTTCGCGTCCAACCCGTCACAGCGTGTCTCCGTAGGGGACGTGCGCGGAAGACTTCCCACAATTTCCGGCGGCAATGTCGAAGGGGCCATACCCGATCCCATCCCGAACTCGGTAGTCAAGCCCTTCAGAGCCGATGGTACTGCGCGGGTGATCGCGTGGGAGAGTAGGTCGCTGCCGGGTTATTTCGAGGGCCTCGTGGAAACACGGGGCCCTTTTTTTTGGTTCAACAGTGCTGCCCGGAAGTTCGCACCGCGTGTTCGCCGTCGTGACCGGCTCTGGCGACGTTAATCGCCTCGAAAACACTCGAGATTTCCTGGTTGGCTCCTTTTTGTGTTGACAGATGAGCTTTAATCCCATCCGCGACGCGTGAGGAGAGGCCGGACCCCTGTCGCGGTGCGATTTTGGTCGTATGATGCGGCGTGCATCGGATATCGCGCCGCACGCTCATCGCTGGTTTGTCCGCCCTCGGCGCCGGTGTTTTCGTCGCGATAGGTTCATGGATTGCGGGTTTCGCTATCCGCGACGAGGCAGCCCGGTCTATCGAGCGCCGATTTGGACTCGCGGCAGAGATCGAGGGGGTCTGGGTCGGTGCTGGGGAGACGACTTTCTATGGCGTTTCCTTGGCCGATGAGGCACGCGGAATCCAGGTCGGCGTCGACCGGCTCGACGTCCGTGTGCCTCTGTTTCGGTTTTTGACCGAAGGGGCGACTGCGGTTCGCGAGATCAGCGTCGAAGGCGCCGCTGCGGCTCTCGATCTCACTGCGCCGGCCTTCGAATCGGGCGAGGACTCTGCGGGGAGCGAGTTCCGGCCGCGCAGCGCCACTGCGCATTCTTCCTCCCCTGTGGAGCGGCTCAAGGGCATCGACGTGTCTCTTGCCGACACGAAGATTTTGGTTCGTGACGAATGGGGGGCCCTGCTGCGGATAGAAGGGCTCCAGGCGGACCGGCGCGCAGACGGTTGGCATGTCGCCTCCCAGACGCTGGCGATGGGTTCGTCGGAAGGAGAGCGGCTCCGGGCGTCGAGCCTCACCGCCGTGGCTTCCGGCAGGTCGTTGGCGCTTCAGTCCGGCGGCGTTGGACGGATCGAGGTGGCCGTGCTCTCGGAGCGCTCCGACGACTCCGCCAGCGCTCCTGGCTCGCCTCGGCTCGCCCGCCGCCTTCGCGCGCTCCCGCTGGCCTGGACACGGCTATCTGGCGGGTCGGCCACGCAGATCGGTCTTGGCGGGTTCGCCGAACCAACCGCGCCCGCCGGGTCGGACGATCACGACGCCTCGAACGCCGACGAGGGGCATCCCGGTGCCGACCGGCGGGGTTGGCTGCGGTTCATCGCTCCCGGGGGCGCGATCCACGTCGCCCGGGGAGTGCTGACGAGCGTGCTCCCGGACGGCGAACGGCCGATCATGGAGGACTTCGCCGCCTCCCTTGCCCGGGACGACGAGGGCCGTCTCCGAACGCATGGAGGAGGAGAGACGGACAACGGCGGCCGCGTTTCCTGGACGCTCGATTTCGGATCGGACGGGCGACATCCGGAAGGCCGCGTCCTGCTCGACGAGGTACCTCTGGCCCTCCTGGTGCCCGTGCTCCCACCGGAGCTGCCGCTCTTTCGCCCAGAGCGCGCTCGAGTCGGCGCAGAGCTGCAGCTTGCCCGGCGTTCCGAGGGACAGGTGGACGTGGAGGGGCGTCTCGCTCTTCGAGACCTGGCTCTCGACTCGCCGAGCGTCGCACGCGATCCGCTCCAGGGGGTCAGCTTCTCCTTCGAGGGTAAAGGCGCCCTCGACCCTCAGGTCCCTACCCTGACGATCCACGAGGGCTCGGTGCGCGCCCGGGACGTCGAGGTCCGTCTATCCGGCCGGGTCGGATTTCCCGCCGGCGGGCTCGTTCTCGAGGCGGACGCGGTTCTTCCCGCGACGCCCTGCGGAGCCGCCGTCCAAGCGATCCCTCGGGACGCCTTAGGCGAGCTCGTCGGTTTTTCCTTCGACGGCAACCTCGCTGGGAGCCTCCGGCTCATCGTCGACACTCGGGATCCAGACCGAACGGAGTTCGAAGCCCGGGTCGCGGACGGTTGTCGTTTCGAAGCGGTGCCGGCCCTTGCCGATCTCGAGCGGTTCCGCGGCCCTTTCGTTCACCGGGTTCGCGAGCCGGACGGCAGTTGGTTCGAGATGACCACGGGTCCCGGCACGGGGAACTGGACGTCGATCCATCGAATCAGCCCCTATTTCATCCACGCCGTCCTCGCTCATGAAGACGGTGGCTTCTTCGGTCACGCCGGTTTCGCCAACTGGGCGATCGAGGGAGCCCTCACCAAGAATCTCAGGGCGGGGCGCGTCGTCTGGGGGGGCAGCACGATCACGATGCAGCTCGCCAAGAATCTCTTCCTGGCGCGGGAGCGCACCTTGGTTCGAAAGGTCCAGGAGGTGCTGCTGACCTGGTGGCTCGAATCGCGTCTCGCCAAGCTCGACATATTGGAGCTCTACCTCAACGTCATCGAGTACGGGCCCGGGGTCTACGGTGTTCGAGCGGCGGCGTGGCACTATTTCCGACGCCGTCCCTCGGAGCTTTCCCCTGCGGAGAGCGCCTATCTCGCGAGCGTGCTGCCCGCGCCGAAGCGCTACCAGACGAGCTACCAGCGGGGTGAGCTGACCGCCTTCATGAAGACCCGCCTGGGACGACGGCTGGAGCACATGCACGACCGAGGTCGGATCGATCAGGTCGCCCTGGAATACGGCCTCGCCGAGCTTCAGGAGTTTTCCTTTGCCGATCCCTCCACGGGCGAGCCTGCGCCGCCGCGCATCTTGCCTCCGGGGGCGGCTCCCCTGCCCCGCCTCGGCGAGGCCCGACCTGAAGATTTCGGTTGGGAAGCCGATGCCCCTATCGGCGACCTCGGTGGCTCGCCTCGGGACCTGGACCTCGGCCTCGCTCCGGAAGACCTAGAGCAACCTTGAACGACGGAGCGCCTCGGCATACACCCGCGGCGGGCGAAGCGAGCCCGGGAGGAACGATGAGCTCGATCATGCAGCGGCGGAATCTCCCGCCTCTTCGATGGTCCCGCCCGCGCCGGGAGGCGGTCGGGGGCCAACGTTGGACGTTCACCTGGCGCCGCCTCGCCGCGGGGACGGCCGTCGTCCTCGCCGGTCTGGTCGGCCCCGTCGGTCCCGCCCTCGCCCAGCGGACCACCCTGATCAACATCGACTCCACCCCGCCGGGGGCGACCGTCTGGATGGACGCGAAGACGGCGGACCAGCGGATCGGTCAGACGCCCATCCGGAGGGCCCGACTCCCCCGGGGAAACCACGTCCTGATCTTCGAGCTGGCGGGGCACCAGCGGGTCGAGCTGCCGGTGGAGGTCACGCGCCGCCGGGAGACCTACCGAGCGGTTCTCCAGCCCGTCGCTCAGATCTCCGTAGTTGCGGGGAATCCGGACGCCAACAGCGCCGCCGTAGTCGTCGACGGCGAGCCCGTCGGAAACGTCCCGACCGCCACCCCCATCGAGGTCACCCCGGGGCGGCACCAAATCACGGTCCGCAAAGAGGGGTTCGAGCCCTTCTCCCAGTGGATGGAGCTTCGGCCCGGTCAGGTGCTGAGCCTGCCCGTCGTGCTGCAGCGAAGCGAGCCGGAGACCGGAGAGCTCTTGGTCGCCAGCGATGTGCCTGGTGCTTCCGTGTTCCTGGATGGACAGCCGAAGGGAACGGCACCGACGCTCCTTGAGGACATCCCCCCGGGCACCCACGAGGTGGTGGTCCGAAGCGACCAACCCGGTCTCACGGAGCACCGCGAGACCGTGACCATCATCGCCGGCCAGCGTCAGTCGGTGAGCGCGACACTCCGGGCGCGGCCTGCAGGCGGCGGTACCTTGCGGATCTTGTCGAGCGTCCCGGAGACGATCATCGAGCTCGACGGCGAGGTGATCGGACAGGCTCCCTTGACCCAGGAGGGTGTTTCCGCCGGAAACCACATCGTCGCTGCCGTCGTCGAAGGATACCAGCGGGCGGAGCAGGAGGTGCGGGTCGTCGCCGGCGAGGTGGAGGTCGTGTCCCTCCGGCCCGAGCCCGTCGAGCACGGTCCCGGTGCCATCGTCGTCCGGGTCGATGTGGATGGGGCCACGGTCATCGTCGACGGCGGCGAGCCCCAGCCCGCCCCCGTGGTGGTGGAGAACGTGCCCGATGGTCAGCACGCCATCGTCGTGCAGGCGCCAGGTCACGAGGACTACCGCACCACCTGCCGGACCGGAGGCGGGGAAAGCTGCGAGCTCGACGTCGAGCTCGAGCCCGTCGGAGCGCTGGTCCGGGTCAACGCGAACGTCCGCAACGCCTCCCTCTTCATCGACGGTGCGGAGATGGGGCCGATCCCCTTCGAAGGGCACGTCCCGGCGGGGTCGGTTCGCCTCGTCGTGCGCGCCCCGGGCTACCAGGACCACGTCGAGCAGGTGCTGCTCGCCCCGGATGCGGCGGAGCCCAGGGCCTTCGACGTCACGTTGATCGAAGAGGGGGCGCTGACCGCCGAGGAACGGGACCGGCGGGTCGCGGCGATGACCTCCCGATCTGCCGCGCCCCTTCTCCGGGACCAATCGGTCCTCGACCTGTCTCTCGGCTGGCCGTACCACCTCGAGCTGCGCCTCGGCGTCGGGATCCTGGAGTTTCTCGACGCCGGTTTCGCGATCCGGACCGTGGTTCCGCGATTCGTCGACTTCGAGGCGCGGGTCAAGGCGGGCAAGCGGGTGATCCGCCAGATCTCCCTGGGCGGGCAGGTCCGGATCGGGGGTGGGCTCGGCCCGTCGAACGACGAAACGGTGGTCGACCCCATGAGCGGCGAGGAGGTCACCAACGAGAACCCGACCAACACCTTCTTCCTCAGCCTGGAGGCCCTCGGGACGCTTCACTTCTCCAGGAACGGCGCCTTCACCTTGTTCACCGCCTTCGACCTCCACGTGGATCGCTGGGATTTCAGGGGGAACGGTCGCGACCTCGAGCCCGATCCGGATGATCCCCAGACGGCTGCCCGATGGCGCTTCGGCGGCACCCTCGAGGTCGTCCTCAGCCGTGAATGGAACGTGTCTGGTACCTTCGAAGGGATCCTTTTCGGCGACGAACGACGCATTCTCGGGGACATCTGGAATCAGGGTAACGGCGACGGGCAGCTCTACTTCCGGCTCGGAACCACCTACAAGTTCTGATGGGAGACCGGCGAGAGCCCGGTTCGAGCCCGGCGGCTGGGGCGCCGCCGCGGTTCATCGTCATCGAAGGCGTCGATGGCGCGGGTACGACCACCCAGTGCGCCCGTCTGGTCCGCCGCCTCGAGGACGCCGGGGCGGTCGCCCACGGGACCCGGGAGCCAAGCGATGGCCCGATCGGCCAGCTACTCCGCCGCCTCCTGCGGGGGGATGCGGCCCCCGTCGACCCGCCGACGCCCACAGGTCCTACGGAGTCCGGAGAACGGGGCCCGGGGCCGGCCGGGGGGGACCCGGATTGGCGCACGATGGCCCTTCTGTTCGCCGCGGACCGCCGAGACCACCTCCACCGGGAAGTGCTTCCCGCCCTCCGGCGCGGATCCTGGGTGGTCAGCGATCGCTACGTGCACTCCTCCGTCGCCTACCAGAGCGTCGCGGGCACGGGGGACAGGGAGGCCGTCGTCTGGGTGCGCTCGTTGAACCAGGGGGTGCGGGTCCCGGACCTGACGGTCGTGCTCGAGGTACCCGCCGCGGTAGCAGCGAGGCGCCGGGCCGCCCGCGGCGGGCCTCGGGAGCTCTACGAGGCAGACGGGCTCCAGCGTCGATTGGTGGACTTCTACCGCCGCATCGACGACCACTTTCCCGGCGAGCCCATCGTCCACGTCGACGGCGACCGTCCGCTGGACGAGGTGGCCGAAGACGTCTTCGCCGCGGTGGCGCCCCTCGTTGTTCCGGCGGGGCCAGATCCGCTCTCAACGTCGACGCCATGACCGTTCCCCCTTCCCCCGGCCCTCGGCCCCTCCAGTCGGCGCGATGGACGCGCCGCCGGGAATCCCACACCGCGGCATGGGTTCACCTCGCTTTGCTCGTCGGGTCGTCGTGGGTCCCGCTCGCCTGCGGCGGCGGCAGCCCGCGGGCCCAGGGTCCCGAGACCGGCGTGGAGGAACCCCCGCCGGAAACGCCCGTCCCGACCGGCGCGGTTCGGCGGGCGGAGGTCGACGCGGTGTTGAATGCGGGGCTGCCCGCGTTCCTTCAGGGGATCACCCTGGAACCGGTCACCCAGGGGGAGCGCTTTCTGGGCTTCCGAATCCTCGCCCTCTACCCGGGGGACCCACGCTTCGCAGATGCCCCCGTGCGCCCCGGGGACGTGGTCACCGCCGTGAACGGCCTGCCCGTCGAACGGCCGGAACAGGCTCATGCGGTCTGGGAAGGCCTGCGGGTGGCGAGCGAGATCGCCATCGCCCTGATCCGCGACGGGGAGCCCACAGAGGTCCGCCTCGCCATCGTCGAGTAAACGCTCCAGCCCGGGATCGGTCCGGCGTCCCCACAACCGCGGACACGGACCGTGAAGGTCTGGCCAGGGCTGCCGTCCAAGACTGCCATGAAGATCCCGACCCGACGTCCGATCGGTCCCCCGGCTTCCCGTCTCACCGCTCGAGTCGACCCTCGGGCCGGGTTCCCTTTCCTCCTGTGGGCCCTCACCTCGGGTCCCCTCGCGCCGGGGACCGCGGCGGCGGCGCCCCCACCCGGGGGCTATCAAGACGACGACGACGGTCCCACCTCAGCACCCCCGCCCCCCCCGCCGGGGCAGCCGGCACCTGCGCCGCCTCCCCCGGAGCCGGTGCCCGCCGCCCAGCCGGTCGCGACCTCGGGCCAGCCGCCGGGGGCTACGCCGGCGCCAGAGCCGATGGAGACCCGGTCCCAGGGCCGCGGGCTCCAGTACGGCTTCCACCTGGTGGTCCCCGTCTTCGTCTCGGCCAACGATGCGGCCGAGATGCGGCCGGGTATTGGTATTCAGGGCCGGATCGGGTGGGAGTTTCCGACCGGGCTGTCCATCGAAGGCATCCTGGGAGTCAGCTACAACGGGTCGAACTCCGACGCCGTCTTCGAGGACATCTCCGGTGCGACGACCACCGTCGGGGATTACGGTCTGACCAACATCTGGTTCGGCGCGGGACTTCGTTACGCGTTCATCAACGCCACCGCCCTGGTCCCCTTCGTCGGAGCTGGTTTGCACCTGAACGTCTGGACGGATGTGGTGACCTTCGAAGACGGCTCGTCCCTGTCGTCGGATCGGTCCGAGTTGAGCCTGGGGGCTCAGCTGAATGGCGGCCTGATCTTCGAGGTGAACCAGAACATCGGCGTCGAGGTCGGGCTCATCGTCAACTGGACCGACCCGCCGGACAGCCGTGACCTCGGGGAACCGGTGCCCTTCGCCGAGCCCCGGGTCTGGCTGTCACCTTTCGCCGGACTGACCCTGTATTTCTAGCAGGCCTTCCAAACCGGGGGACTAGCTATCCCGCCGGCCCCGCCAGGCAGCTCAGCCTCTGGAGACCTTCTTCCAGGACGGGTAGGGATGCGGTCCAGCCGATCCGGAAGCCCGCTTCCCGACCGAAGAACACCCCGGGGGCCACGAGAACCCCGCTCTGGTCCGCCAGGGATTCGATGGTCGGCCGGAGGTCCCGGCCGGACCGGTGATGGATGAATCCGAAGGGTCCGAAGGGGGGCGCCCACCAGGACAATGCCGGCGAGTGGGTGCGGACGAAGGCGTCGACCCGGGCCCTGCCGGCGGCCAGGTGGGCCTCTGGTAGCACGGCATCGGCGATCGCGGGCAGCCGTTCTAGGGCGGCGAGGCCGGCGGCCGCGAACAGCGTCCCCGGCTGGCCGACGACGTGCTGCATGGCGAGCCCGGCGGACCGTAGGGCGGAAGGGGGAGCGGCAAGCCAGCCTGCCCGGGCGTACCCCAAGCCGAAACGCTTGGTGAGACTGCCGATCGCCCAGATCGTATCCGAGGCCCGGCGAGCGGAGCCCCAGGGTGTCCCCGGGTCGGTCTGGAAGGGACGGTAGACCTCGTCGACGAGAAGAACGGAACCGGCGTCGGCACAACCCTCCCCGAGACGGCGGAGCTCATGATCCGGCAGCACGGCGCCCGTCGGGTTGTGGGGCGAGCTGATCAGGACGATGCGGGGTCGATGCGTCGCCACGGCGGAGAGCACGAGGTCGACGCCGAGCTGGCCGTCGGCGTCCCGGTCGAACCGGACGATGCGGGCTCCATGACCGGCAGCGACCCGAAGCAAGGGTTCGTAGGTCGGTCGTTCGACGAGGACGAGGTCCCCCGGGCGGAGGCGCACCGCGCAGGCGAGCCAGAGGGCCTGCGAGGTTCCGAGGCAGGGCATCACCTCCGTCGACGAGAGCGCGAGAAAGGGGGCGAGTCGCTCCTGGAAGCGACCGGGTGCGCCGGGATCGGTGTTCGCGAGCATCGCGCACGGGCTGGTTCCCGACGAGGACACCTCTCCGGCGAGCAGGTGCCCGGGGGCGGGTGGCGCGCCCGACGAAGCCAGGTCGAAGCGCACCCGGCCGTAGCGCGGAAGCGCCCAGGAGAGATAGGCGACTTCCTCGAGCTCCCCGGTCATTCCGCTACCCGAATCAGGCGGACTCCGAGCTCTCCTTCCACATCGACGAGCTCGCCGGTGGCGATCAAGCGGTCGCCGATGGTGAGACGCACCTGAGAACCCACCTCGACCCCGCTCGCGAGCACCTCGCCGGGCCGGGCGGAGAGGAGCTCTCCCAGGGGAAGCCGGAATCGCGCGAGCTCGATGGCGACCTCGACGGGCGCTTCCGCAACGGTCGAGAGAAGCTCCCGGGGCGGGATGGCCGGGTCATCGGAGCCGGCCGGCGGTGAAGACGCCGTCGACGTCCCCTTCGTGGCCGGCGTCACCGGGCCGCCGGCGATGCGCCCGGTCGGAGCGGACGGCTCGCTTCCTCGCCTCGGTGAGACCGTGGCGCTGGGTCCATCCGGCCCCGGGGGCTGGCCGGTCCATGGGCGATCAGGATCGTCGTGCATCGTCTTCCCGCCTTGCGATCGTCCAGGGGCGGCGGCGAAGCCACCGACCGCTTTGAGACCGTCCTCGTCGACCCAGCACCTGAGCCGTCCCATCCCGCCGCAGGCGACCAGGGAGACCGCGCCCCGGAGCGCGCCGAGGGCGTCGACCCGGGCATCGACGGAATCCGGTAAGAGGAGGTCGCCGGGGGCCAGGTGACGCACGGCCCGCGCCGGGAGCGTCGCCCGGGCCAGCTGCAACCCCACCTCTACCGGCAGCTCCGCGGCCCATCGCCAGCGTTCGAGCACCGCCCGGCTCCGGCTGTCGTCTCCCGTCGCCGTGGTCGTTGTCCTCGCCGGATGCCACCAGACCCAGGCCGGGCCAGCGACTCCGGGCGTTACCCGCACCTCGACGGTTTGAAGGGCGGCTGGTTGGTCCCGCGGGTGCATGAGGTCCCCCGCCGCCTCCCAAGGTCCTCGCCGGACCCCGACCACCCGCAGCTCGAGGGGCGGCTTCCCGAGGGTTCGACGAAGGGCGAGGACGAGACGTCCGGCGGCATGGGCGATCGCGCCGGCGCTGAGCGCGGTGGAGATCGACCCGGCCCCCGATGCCCCCGGGTCGCCGTCCCCGCCGAGGAGCCGATGGACCAGCACCGCGCCGAGGTCCGGGGGCAATACGATGGCCACCGTCGTCGTGCCGTCCGGGGGGCCGAGGAGCACCGTCGTCGAGGGCTGCCCGTCGCCCGCTCCCTGGCCGAATGCGCCCAGGGGGGGCGACGCCCCCGGGCGCCAGAAGACGATGGGCCCGGCGGTCACCTCGGGCCGCACGCCCAACAGCGCCTCCGCCTCATCGAGGAGGGCGGGCAGGGCCCCCCAGGCGTCGGCACGGAGGTGGGTCCGAAGCAGCGCCACCTCGGCGTGGGTCATGGGCTGCATCGGAGGTCGGTGGTTGGCGATCCGGGGCACGGGCGACTCGGGCGGGGTTGTTCTATCGCGCACCCCGGCGTGGGCCGGTCGGTTCCGACACGAGCGGGAACGGACCGACACCGCAGTGTCCAGGAGAATCGAGCTCAGGGGAAAGGGGAACTTGCCGGGACCCCGCCGAGAGCCCAGCTTGCCCGTCGGACCACCCATGACCTGGACCCCGGACACGCCGCCCACCGTCCCGGCGCCTCCGACGATACGGAGAGGGGCCTGGCTGCTGCTCGCCGGCACCCTGGCCGTGGTGATCTGGGGCGCTTTCGTCCGGGCGTCCTTCAGCGGCGCCGGCTGCGGTGACCACTGGCCCCTGTGCAACGGTACCGTACTGCCGCCGACACCGGCCTTCGAGACGGTCGTCGAGCTCACGCACCGGCTGACCTCGGGCCTGGTGATGCTCGGGGCGCTCGCCCTCTATCTGGGCGCCCGGCGGGTCTGGCCGGCTCGACACCCGATGCGTTGGGCGACGGCCACCGGTCTGGTCCTGATGTTGACCGAGGCGCTCATCGGCGCCGGGCTGGTGCTGTTCCGAATGGTTGCGGACAACGTTTCGGAGGCCCGAGGCCTGTGGATTTCGGCCCACCTGGTGAACACCTTCCTGCTCCTGGCGGCCCAGGGGACGACGGTCTGGTTCGTCGAGGGAGGGGAGCGGCCCCGCCGACCGCGGGTCGGTGAGGCGCTCGTCGTCGGCGGGACGCTCGTCGGGATGCTGCTGGTCGGCATGAGTGGGGCGATCGCGGCCTTGGGGGACACGTTGTTTCCTTTGGGCAGCTGGTCGGAGGCGCTTCGGGAGGACTTTTCCCCGACCGCCCATCTGTTCGTGCGGCTTCGCATCTACCACCCCGCGCTGGCGCTCCTGGTGGGCGGCGTGCTGGTGCTGGTGGCGGGACGTTGCGCCCGCCGGGGCGACCCGGTGCTGCGGTCCTTCGCCGTCGGGGTGGCCGCCGTCTACGCCGGCCAGGTGGGCCTTGGCGTGGTGAACGTGTGGCTGCGAGCGCCCGTCTGGATGCAGCTCGTCCACCTGGCGGTGGCGGATGTGCTCTGGCTGCTGGCCTGCTGGATGTTCCTGCGCATGCTGGAGGTCGGCCGTTCACCGGTGCGGAGCCCCGCCCGAGCCCGTTCCGCGGCCGGCCCCGGGACCGGCGAGGTGGACGTGGTCGGCGGGAAGGCCCCGGCGGCCTAGCTCCCGTTCCAGGCGAAGAGCGAGCCGGCGGAGGGCGGGTTCCGGCAGGGGACCGTCGATCTCCGCCCGGAGGCCACCCGCCTGGGTCGGGCCGCGGGATCCGGGACAGGTGGGGTCCGCGAGGGAAAGATCGACCCGCGCTCCGCGCCAGGGACCGTCCCCCAAAACGAGCCGCGCTTGATGAAGGGGCGTTCCGTCGGGGGCGAGGCGCCGGCCGACCGCCAGGCCGTCGAGAACCCGGTCGGCGAGGTCGGCCAGGGCCCGCTGGGCATCCCGGGCGGCACCGGCGGGCGGCGCCGTCGGGGGCGGGGGCGCGATGGCGTCGCCTCCACCGAGCCGGAACGGCGGGCCGGCGGCGCCGGCGGCGAGGTCCGGCGGCGTCGGCGAGTCGACCGTTCGGACCGATGGTGACTCACCCTCAGAGGTGTCGCCCGGGTCGCGCGTGGCCCCGCCTTCCGGTCCGTCGGGCGTGGCCAGGAACGAGGGGTCCGCGCCCGGCGAGCCCATGAGGAGAGCGCCCGGGCCGTTCGGAGGGTGCTCGCCTCTCGCGGGGGCGAGGGCGTCGCCGTCAAGCCCGCCGACCACGTACCCGCCGACAACGTACCCGCCGACCACCAGGCCGCCAGGCCAGGAAAGCCCCGGGAGGACCCGGTCGGGACCCCGGGGAGATGGCCGCCCGGGCGCCGGCAGACCTGACGCGCGACCCGCCTGCCGGAAGGGCGCCTTCCCGCGGGACCCGGCCTCCGGGAGGTCGGGAGAACGGGGGTTCGGAAAGCGGCGTCGCGCGCCAGAAGCTCCGGGTCGGCGGGACCCGGGCGGCCGGTCGGATGACATCCCCGGCAGCGCGCCGGTCGGAACGCGAGGCATGGAGGTTCATCGGTCCCGTCGGTCTCCGGTTGCTCGGCGCGCTGGATTCCCGGACAGCCGGGCCACCGGTGTTATGCTCGCCCCGTGACCGACCCCCGGCTGGGCATGGAGGTCGCCGACCAGTTCCGCATCGTCCAGCGGATCGGTTCGGGCGGCATGGGGGCGGTCTACAAGGCCGAGCAGCCGGAGATGAACCGGCACGTCGCCATCAAAATCCTCCACTCCCGCTACCTGGAGCGCTCGGACCTGGTCTCCCGCTTCCGACGGGAGGCCCGGGCGATGAGCCAGCTCAGCCATCCGAACACGGCGCGGGTCTATCTGTTCGGGCAGCTCGACGACGGCGCCTGCTACTTCGTCATGGAGTACCTGAAGGGGCGGAACCTGGCCCAGGCGGTGCGTCGGGACGGTCCCTTCGACCCCGGCCGGGCCATCAACATCATGATCCAGGTCTGCGGGGCCCTCGAAGAAGCCCACCAGATGGGGATCGTCCATCGGGACCTCAAGCCGGAGAACGTCTTCCTGACCACTCAGGGGGGCATCGAAGACTTCCCGAAGGTGCTCGACTTCGGCCTGGCCAAGGTCGGCGAGCGGCAGATGCGCCCGGGCTCGATGATCCTCACCCAGGAGGGGATGGTCTTCGGCACACCGGAGTTCATGAGCCCGGAGCAGGCCCGGGGCGAGAGCCTCGACCCCCGGTCCGACATCTACTCCCTGGGTGTGATCCTCTACGAGTTGCTCACCGGAAAGCTGCCCTTCGACGCGAGCCAGCCGATGGAGTTCATCCAGCTGCACGTTCGCGCCCGCCCGATCCCGCTCCGGGAGCGTGCCCCGGGCCGAAGCTTTCCCGATGGTCTCGAAGAGATCCTCTCGGCGACCCTGGCGAAGAAGCGGTCCGAACGGTTCCAATCCGCTGCCGCCTTGGGCAAGGCGCTCCGGGCCACGGGCCGGGGCGCCATGGTGGCGACCCTGCTGCCCTTTCCGAGCCCGGTGGCTCGGCCTCCGGCCTCCCGGCCCGCTCCCGGAGAACCCTCCGGCGCGCCGGTCGCGGGGCCGGGAGGCATGTCCGGCCAGGCGCCCCCTGCGGCCGGGCCCCCGAACGACCCCGGTCGGCCCCAGCCCGACGACGCCGGGGCGGCCCCCCGGGCAGGGGACCGGGGCGCTCGGGCGTCCGGCTCCGGCTCCGCACCCCCCGGGGGCCGCCGAAGCCGTCCCCGGGGCCCGCGGACGGATGTCGAGCCCGGCCAGCGGCCCGAGTCGGCCTCGGCGTCCGGCGCCGCACCCCATGC
>DAPKRP010000708.1:0-2406 GCA_031800515.1 Polyangiaceae bacterium LLY-WYZ-14_1
CCCCTGGTGCTCTGGGGGGGGTTCCAACTCTGTCGGTCCCTTCGCCGGGCGGATGGGCCGCCCCCGCCCCCGGGGGAGCCGGCGCCCGGGGAGCCCTACTTCCCCCGGCAAGCGGTGATGGATGGCACCGGTGGGCTCCTCGTCCTCGGGCTGGTCGCCGGGGTGGTCGCCTGGACCGGCGGCGCTCCCCTCGGGGGACCGGCGGAGCCCCAGCGCAACTTCCCCGCCCTGCCGGAGTGGTTCATCCTACCCCTCTACGAGCTGCGCGCCCTGGTGCCGCCGTCGGTCGAGATCCCGGCGATCACCGTGCTGCCGGGCATCGCCGTCGCCCTGGTGGTGGCGTTGCCGTTCCTCGACCGCGGCCGGACGGGGGCGTCCGCGCGCGGCGGTCTCCTTCGCCGGCTGCCGGCCCTGGGCGCCTTCGGGCTGGTGCTCCTCGGAGCCGCCGCGCTCCTCGGGTTCGCCAAGCTCAGCCCGACGCCAGAAGAACGGCAGGAAGCCCTGGCGGAGGCGGAGGTGCGCGCCGACCGGGCCTTCGAGCTCGCCCGGGACGGCATCCCCCCCGGGGGGCCCCTCGAGATGCTTCGGAACGATCCCCTGACCCGCGGCAAGGACGTCTACGTCCAGTACTGCACCAGCTGCCACGTCCTGGGAGACCGGGGCGCCCGGGAGGCGCCGGACCACACGGGCTTCGCCTCGGAGGCGTGGATCCTCGCCCTCCTCCACGACCCGGATGCCCCCCACTTCTTCGGCGAGACGCCCATCGACGACATGCCGAGCCAGTCGGACAAGGGTCAAGAAGCCCTCGAGGGGGCGGCCGCCTTCCTGTTTTCCCTGGGCGTCGACCCTGACCGAGGGGAAGAGCCCCCCGACGCCTCCCTCGTCGCCCGCGGGCGGGAGCTCTGGGAGAACAAGTGCATGACCTGTCACCTGTTCGAGGGCGACGGGGACTTCCTCGGGCTCGGCGGACCGGACCTCACGGGTTACGCGTCCCTCGACTGGCTCGTCACGCAGACGGCGAACCCGGAGGCGCACTACGGGGACTTGAACGAGATGCCGGCCTACGACGATCAGCTGACCGACCACGACCTGCGGATGGTCAGCGAGTTCCTCCGACGTCAGCGCTTCGAAGAGCCCGTCTTCCCGAAGGAAGCCCCGGAGCCTTCCGACGATGAAGCCGATGGCGGCGAGGGGAAGGCGGAACGCGCTGCCCGGTCGGTCAGCGGACGACCAGGACCGAGACCGCCGCGTGGCGGGTGACCTTTTCCGCGACGCTGCCGATCAGCAGGTGCGCGAGGCCGGTGCGTCCGGTGGTCGCCAGGACGATGAGGTCGCAGCCGTTCTTCGAGGCGGACTGGATCAACCCGTCGGCGGCGTTCGAACCCAGGACGAGGGTGGTACGCACGTCGTCGACGCCGGTGAAGTGCTCGTCCCGGAGCTTCTCCAGCTCTTCGTGGATCGCCTGCTCGATCTCCCGCTGGTCCGTCAGCTGGGCGATCCCCTCACCCCGGGTGGCGATGGGCGCCAGGGGAGACGGGTCGAAGACGTGGGCGATGGTGACCGGCACCTGGGCTTCCTTCGCCAGCTCCGCGGCCTTGCGCAGGCCGATGAGGGACGCGTCGGAGAAGTCGGTGGCGGCGAGAATGTGAGTCGCGATCGGCATGGTCGTCCAAAGCGTTCCTGGTAGGTGTACACGAGAGGGCCGCCGGCGAGGGATTCGTCAGTCGCCGGCGGCGGCGATGTCGAAGGGGTCGGCGAGGCGGACGGCCCCCGCCGGCACCCCCTGGAGCCGGAGGTGCCCGTTGGCGTCCGTGGGCACCGGCAGGATGCTGTCGTCCGCCAGCCGGACGGCGACGAGCTGGTCCCGGAGCACCCGTCGTCCATCCGCGGATACGGCGTAGACGTCGAGCTCGGCCTCCAGGAGGGGGAGCGTCGGGTCCTCGCAGGCCGCCCGGACCGTCCCGTCCCGGTCTTCCCGGGCACAGCGGGTGAGCCAGGCCGCCGCCGACTCGGCGACGCCGGGGTCTCCCCCTTCCCCGGCGGCGGAGGCGGCGCGGGCGCGCGCGCCCACCCAACGGGCCAGCGCTGCCCGCTCCACGGGGCTCTGGCGGAGGTCGGCGAGGGCCTCCGGCGGCGGCCGACCTTCGGGGCAGGGGGGGCCTTCGGTGGCGGCCAGGGCGACGGCCGCGTTCCCCCGAACCATCGGACTTCCCGGCCCTCGGACCGCCCGGCAGAGCGTCTCCCGGGCGGCTGGCGGAAGCGTCCCCTGGCGCCGGGCCCAGCGGGCGACGGCGAAGGAAGCGGCGGCGGAAAGGGGCCAGGGAGCCTCCCGAAGGACGGTCAGGAGCGCGTCCAGGTCCCCGGAGGCGCCGACCTCACCCAGGAGGACCGCCGCGGCGAGGCGGA
>DAPKRP010000709.1:0-6045 GCA_031800515.1 Polyangiaceae bacterium LLY-WYZ-14_1
GGCGCGCCGGTTAGTTGGTCTGGAGGATGCGGCGGACGCCGGTGGCGGTGTGGTCGAGGACGGCGTCCCGGGCGGCGTGGCCGCCGATGGCCACCAGGTAGAGGTCCTGTTGGTGCACCGGGACGCTCCGGAGCACGACCTCGGCGCCCTTGAGGCGCTGAGGGAGCGGCAGCCCGAAGAGGGCCCGTCCGAGCAGGGGGGCCACCGCCGCGAGCTCTCGGCAGAGACCGGCGTCCCCGGCGCGACCGACCGCCAAGCCCTCGCCGTCCGCCACCGCCATCGCCTCGAAGCCCCCGCGCTCCCGGCTGTGCTCGAGCAGATAACGAAGAGCCTTCCCCCGGTCCCGGCTGCGGCGCTTGCGCCGCTCTTCGAAGACCACGGTCGGCAGGCTGCGGTTGGTCGTGATCGCCACGGTCGTCGTCCCTCCACCGCCATGTGGGCGAATGTGCGACCCATCCTAGGAGCTGCGGTCCATCCGGCGAAAAAACCGACGCCATCCCGACGAAGCAGGACGACGCGAAGGCCGAGGGCCGAGCTCCGAGGGAACCCGCCAGCAGGCTGCTGATCGGGGCGCGCTCCCGCCCCTCCATCGAGCGGCCATCATCGATGGCCTGCTAAGGTCGCCCGGCGATGGGCTTGGGCGCGCTCCTCGACCAGCATGCGGTCGTCGTCGTCGTCGGCAGCGGCGGGGTCGGCAAGACCACGACCGCCGCCGCCCTGGCGGTGGACGCCGCCCGCCGAGGCCAGCGGGTCCTCTGCCTGACCATCGACCCCGCCCGGCGCCTCGCCCAGAGCCTGGGTCTGGCGCGGATGACCCAGGAGGAGCAGCGGGTGGACCCGGCCCTCTTCGCCGCCGAAGGCGTGGACTGCCCGGGGAGCCTCCACGCCATGATGCTCGATTCGAAGGGCACCTTCGACGAGCTGGTGGCGCGCCACGCCCCGGACGAAGACACCCGGGAGCGCATCCTGGGCAACCGGATGTACCGCTACGTGTCGAGCTCCCTCGCCGGGGTCCGGGAGTACATGGCGATGGAGAAGCTCCACGCCGTCCGGGAGGAAGGCTGGGACCTCATCGTCCTCGACACGCCGCCCACCTCGAACGCCCTCGACTTCCTGGATGCCCCGGAGCGCTTGGTCGGGCTGGTCGACTCCCCGGCGACCCGCTGGTTCATCCGCGCCTACGAAGGACCCGGGCGCCTGTCCCTCGACCTGGTCGGGCGGGGCGCCGCGTTCATCCTGAAGGGGCTCTCCCGCTTCACCGGGTCCGACTTCCTCGCCGACCTCGCCGAGTTCGTCACCGGCTTCGAATCCCTCTTCGGCGGTTTCAAGGCCCGGGCGGAGGCCGTCGCCGCCGACCTCCGGGGCGACGACGTCGCCTTTCTGGTGGTGACGAGCCCCGCCGCCCTGGCGGTGGACGAGGCGATCTTCTTCGACGAACGCCTGGCCGAGCTCGGGATCCGCCGGCATGCCTTCGTGGTCAACGCCGTCCGGCCCCTGCTGCCGGAGCCTCGGGAGACCAGCGCCGAGCTCGCCCGGCTGGCCGCGGAGGCCCTGTCGCCGGAGGTGCTGCCCCCGGGGCTCGACGCGAAGCGAACGGTCCGCCTGCTCCGCCGGGCCTTCGACGACGAACGCCTCGAGGCGACCCGAGACCGGGGGGAGATCGACCGCCTCCGAAGGGCCCGGGGCCAGGACGTCCGGGTGGTCGAGATCCCCGCCTTCGAGGACGAGGTGCACGACCTGGGCGCCCTGGCCCGGGTGGCGGACCATCTGACCGCAGGGCAGGAGGCTGATTGAGGTGACCGGAGACCCGGAGGAGACGGACGCGCCGGGCGACGGGCCGTCGAGCGGTTTCGTCGCGATGGTCCTCGCCGCCGGCCTGGGCAAGCGGATGCGGTCGACCCGCCCGAAGGTGCTCCACCCGGCCTGCGGCCTGCCGCTCGCCGCCTGGCCGATCCGCGCCGCCCAGGGCGCCGGCGCCCAGGAGGTCATCGCCGTGACGGGACACGGCCGAGAGGCGGTGGAGGCGGCGCTCTCGGAGCGCTTCCCGGGCTTCGTCCGCTTCGCCCACCAGCCGGAGCAGCGGGGAACCGGGCACGCGGTCCAGTGCGGCATGACGGCCCTGGACGGCTTCCCGGGGACGGTGGTCGTCCTCTATGGAGACTGCCCCCTCGTGCCCGCGGAAGCGGTGGCCCGCCTGGTCGCCGCCCGGGGAACCGCCCCCCTGTCGCTCCTGGTCGGGCAGCTCGACGACCCGACGGGCTACGGTCGGATCCTCCGCGACCCGGAGACCCGATCGGTCGTCGGCATCCGGGAGCACCGGGATTGCTCCCCGGACGAGCGCGCCCTCCGGGAGGTGAACCCGGGGCTCTACGCCGTCGACGCCGCGTTCCTCCGGGACGCCCTCTCCCGGCTGTCGTCGGACAACGCCCAGGGGGAGCTCTACCTGACCGACGTCGTCGGGATGGCCGCCCAGGCCGGCGGGGCGGTGGCGGTACCCTGGCCCATGGCGGACCTGCGCGGGGTCAACGACCGCCACGAGCTCGCCCGGGCGGAGGCCGGGCTACGGGCGCGCATCCTCGAAGCCCACGGCCGGGCCGGCGTCACCATCCGCAGCCCGGAGACCACCCTGGTCGACGCGGACGTCGTCCTCGACCCGGACGTCGTCCTCGAGCCCGGAGTCGTCCTCCGGGGAAAGACCCGGGTGGGCGCCGGGGCCCGCATCGACGTCGGCTGCGTCCTCGACGACGTCGACGTCGCCGAAGGCGCCTTCCTCAAGCCCTACACCGTCGCCGCCGAAAGCCGCATCGGCCCCGCCGCCCAGACCGGCCCCTTCGCCCACCTGCGGCCGGCGACGGAGCTCGGCCCGGACACCCGGGTGGGGAACTTCGTCGAGACCAAGAAGACCCGGATGGGGCGCGGGTCGAAGGCCAACCACCTGGCCTACCTGGGGGACGGGGTGCTGGGGGAGGACGTGAACGTCGGCGCCGGCACCATCTTCTGCAACTACGACGGCTTTCGGAAGCACACCACGGTGCTCGAGGACGGCGCCTTCATCGGCAGCGACTCCCAGCTGGTCGCCCCCGTCACCGTCGGTCGAAACGCCTATGTCGGCACCGGGACCACCGTCGTCCGGAACGTCCCGGAGGACGCCCTCGCCATCGGCCGGGCGAAGCAGGACAACAAGGAGGGCTACGGCGCCCGGCTCCGCCGACGCTTCGCCGCGGAGAAAGCCCGGGAGCAGGCGTCCAGGGCGCCCGCGGGCAACCCCCCCGCCGCCAAGGACGACCCGGAGTCCGCCCTGGGGAACGACCCCGCGGCCCCCGCGGCCCCCTCGGCGGACGATGACCCGGAACGCCCGGATTAGCTCCCGGGCCCGGCGGCGGCGGCGATGGGGTAGCGGCGGCCGGGGCCGAAGGCCTTCCGGGTGACGATGAGGCCGGGGGGCATCTGCCGGCGCTTGTACTCGTTCCGGTGGACCATGCCGGCGATCTCCCGGACGACCTCCGGGTCGAAGCCGGCGGCGACGACCTCGGCGACGGTCCACTGGTCTTCCACCAGGTGCTCGAGGATCGGGTCCAGCACCTCGTAGGGGGGCAGGCTGTCCTCGTCCTTCTGATCCGCCCGGAGCTCCGCGCTCGGGGGTTTGCTCAGGATGGCCTCGGGGATGAGGGCGCGCCCCGCCTGCCGGTTCACCTCCCGGGAGACCCGATAGACCATCGTCTTCGGCAGGTCGCTCAGGACGGCGAGGCCCCCGGCCATGTCCCCGTACAGGGTGGCGTAGCCGACGGCGAGCTCGCTCTTGTTCCCGGTGGACAACAGCAAGGCGCCGGTCCGGTTGGAGACCGCCATCAGGGTCGTGCAGCGGAGCCGGCTCTGGACGTTTTCGAAGGTGACGTCCCCCGGGGTCGCGGGGGCGAGGTCGTCGAGCAGCGGGCCCAGGTGGTCGAGGGCCACCGAGAACAAGGGCTCGATGGGCGCCACGCGCAAGGGCATCCCCAGGGCCTCCGTCAGCGCCCGGGCGTCGGCGACGCTGCCCTCCGTCGAATAGCGGCTCGGCATGGCCACCCCGAGGACGTGGTCGGGCCCGAGGGCCCGGCAGGCGACGGCGGCGACGAGGGCGCTGTCGATCCCCCCGGAGACGCCGAGGAGCACCTGCCGGAAGCCGGTCTTCCGGACGTAGTCCCGGACCCCCAGCGCCAGGGCGTCCAACACCGCCGCCTCGTCGGTGGCGGGCCAGGCGGCCTCCGGCCCCGGCGCCCCGGGCCCGGCACCGATGGTCGGGAGGTCGGTGACGACGAGGTCCTCCCGGAAGGCCTCGGCCCGGGCGAGGTGCGCCCCGTCGACGCCGTAGACCGCGCTCGCCCCGTCGAAGACGAGGTCGTCGTTCGCCCCGACCTGGTTGACGAAGACCAGCGGCACGCGGTGCCGCCGGGCGACGGCGGCGAGCATCTCGTCCCGACCGACCCGCTTGACCAGGGTGAAGGGAGAGGCGGAGAGGTTGACCAGGACCTCGGCCCCGGCGCGGCGGACGTCGTCGATGGGGTTGACCCGGTAGTGGCGCTCGGCGATGGGCAGGTCGACGTCGTTCCAGATGTCCTCGCAGACCGTCACCCCGACCCGGGTCCCGTCGACGGTGACGACCCCGGGCTCGTCCCCCGGGGCGAAGTAGCGACGCTCGTCGAAGACGTCGTAGGCGGGGAGGAGGCGCTTGTGCACGGTGTCGGCGACGCGGCCCTCCCGGAGCAGGAAGGCGGCGTTGGCCAGGCCCCCGCGCCCCGGACGCCCGCCGGGCAGCGGCTCGACGGCGCCGACGAGCGCGACCAGGTCCCGGGGAAGCTCGGCGGCGAGGGCGTCGACGGCCCGTCGCTGGGCGGCGACGAAGCCGGGCCGGTCGAGCAGGTCCCGCGGGGGATAGCCGGGCACGGACAGCTCCGGGAAGACCGCGATCCGGGCCCCCCGGCGGGCGGCCTGTTCCGCGGCCTCCCGGATCCGACGCCGGTTCCCGTCCAGGTCCGCGATGGTCGGGTCGACCTGGCAGAGGGCGACTCTCATGTCCCCACCATAGTGCCGTCCCCGCCTGCCAACGAGGCGGCGGGGGGAACGTCGCCACCAGCGCGGCGGCCGCCGCCCTCCTGGCCGATTCAGAGCTCCGCGGGGGACCAGGTCGCGTCCCCGGGGAAGCGCAGGCCGAGCTCGTAGGTGCCGGCGGCGAGCTCCGGCGGCACCCCGAAGTCCCCTCGGAAGTAGCCATGGGCGTCCGTCACCGTCACCCCGAGGAGCCGCTGGGTGCCGGGGGCCCGGAGGAGCGCCTCGACCCGGAGCCCGGGGATGCCCGTGCCGTCGTCGTTGGTGGCGCGTCCGGTCACCGTGAGGTTCCTTCCCCGGAAGGCGGTGTAGGCGGTCGCGTCCGCGGACAGGCGCACGGCGCCTCGGCGGCCCCCGCGCCGACCCCAGGGGGCCGCCGAGGGGCGAGACGGGGGCGACGGGGCGGCTCGTGTGGAGGTCGCGTCCGTCGACCCCGCTCCCGCCGTCTGCCTCGCGTCCCCCGCCCCGGTGGCGGCGGCAGGCCCCGGCCGGCGGGGGTCGATCGGCCCCTCGGGGAGCCCCTGAACGTCACCGGACAGCTGGGAGTAGCTGCGCAGGTAGGCCGGGGGCTTCGGCAGGGTGTCCGGCTCCCCCGGGCGGTGGAGCACCCGGTCCTCCGCTCCCCGGGCCTCGAGCCCGGCGGCGGCCCCGCCCAGGTCGACCCGGAGCCAGCCTCGCCCGGGGAGCGCCACCTCGACCCAGGAGTGGGCTTCGTTCATCGCGAAGCGGCTCGGGATGCCCAGCGCCAGGGCGGTGATCACGAAGGCGTAGGACCGGTGGCGGCAGATCCCCTTGCCGCCGAGGGCCAGGTCGACGAAGACGTCCCCCGTGTCCTCGGGGGGGTCCGCCGATTCCTCGAAGGCGCGGAAGTGGGCGACCAGCCGGTCGAGGGAGCCCTTGAGGGGGTCGCCCCGCCGGACCCCGAGCTCCTCCGCCACCCGCCGCGCCCGCTCGGCGAGC
>DAPKRP010000710.1:0-2427 GCA_031800515.1 Polyangiaceae bacterium LLY-WYZ-14_1
GTGGGCGAGGTGGGACAACGCAGCCCTCGTGCCAGCCCGCCGGCCGGGAGGCCCATCCGCGAACTGTCTCGATGTTTCCAGTGGTTAGCGGACGCTTCCGACCGGCCGGGCGGCAGAAATCAGCCGGGCCGACCGGCCCGCCGCAAAGCGCCTTTCGCACCGGCCTCCCCGCGGCTGCGAACCCGGCTTCGCACCGCCACCCGGGGGATGCGTTCGGCCGGTCGGACGAAAGCGCCGGTCCCTCGGCCGCCGGGGCGGGTCAGCTTCGCTCCGGGTGCTCGGCCTTCGGGCTCTCGCCCGCCTCGTCGGTGGTGGGGGCGGCCCCGGCGGGTGGCGCGCCATCGCCGCCGGCCCGGGCCGGGTCGTCGAGGCCGACCGCTTCCACGAAGGTGCGCATGTGGTCGAGGGCCTGGTCGAACTGTCCCTCCGCGTCGTGCGCCCGGGCGAGGAAGTAATGGATCTCCGGATGCCTCTGGACGTAATCGTCCTCGTAGCGGGCCAGTTCTTCGAGCTGATCGATGGACTCCCCGTAGCGGCCGGGCACCGCTGGGGCCGCCTGGTAGAGCAGCCAGGCGTAGAGGAGCCGCATCCCCGCCCCGGCATGAAGCCGGAGCGGGGCGGGAATGGCCTCCATCGCCAGGAGCCCTTCCTCCCAGCGGCGGGCGTCGACGTGGTCCTTGACCTCCTGAAAGCCCTCGAGGAGCACCCGACGGTTGCCGGGGTCCATCTCCGGCCCGGGAGCCGGGGGCTCGATCGCCACCGTCGGCTCGTGCTCGTCGGAGAGCAGGAGGGACAGCACCTCCGCCGCGACGAGCGTCGTCTCCGACGGACCGACGTCCACGGCTCGAGCCAGAAACGCGTCGGCGCGTTCCTTTCGGCCGTGGGCGACCAACGCCAGAGCGAGCTCGGCGTAGGCGTCCGCCGGGGAGACCCCGTCCCGCCGGTCCAGTCCGTCCAGACGCCCTTCGAGATGCCCCCAAGGCCAGCCCGAGCCGTAGACCGTGTCGAGATAGCTGGCGAAGCGGGCGTAGCCGATGAGGTCTCGGGGCGCCGCGAACTCGATCCGGGCGTTGTCGTCGGTGTTGAGGGGAACCGGCTGGCGGTAGCAGTCCGGGGCCTCGCAGGGGGTGGCCGGGTCGTTGTCGGATTCGGGAAAGGGGACCCAGCGACCTCCCCGACGGCGGTGCTCGACCCGGGCGTAGGCCAGGATCTCGTCCTTGCTGGCGAGGAGGGTGCGGGCGAGCACGTCGTAGGGGGACCGCACGTAGGCGCGGGCGAGCTCCCCGGCGACGGAGGGTCGGTCGAACACCGCCGCCATCCGAGCGACGTCGAGGCGGATCGGCTGGTCGCTTCCGATCATCACCGTGTCGCTCGAGAGGTCCTCGGCGCTGAAGACCATCGCGTGCTCGAACTGGGAGGCGAAGGTTCGGTAGATCGTTTTGATGTTCGCGGGGCTGAGCTCGTAGAGCTGGACCCACTGGCAGTAGATGCCCCCGTCCCGCAGCCGCTTCTTCGTGATGCGGAAGTGGTCCGTGGTGAACAGGTCGGCCACCCCAGCGATCCACGGGTTCGAAGGCTCGCTGACGATGACGTCGTAGCGTCGGTCGGTGGACGACAGGTAGTTCCGCCCGTCGTCGTTGTGGACGTGAAGCCGGTCCATCTCGACCCAGGGGAACTCGTCCAGGGGGTAGTCGAGGTGGTTGACGTCCTGGAAGAGACGGGAGGCCTCGAGGATGCGGGGCTCGAGCTCGAGCACATCGACCCGAGCGACGGGGAACTGGAGGGCGGTGCCGACGGTCACCCCGGACCCGAAGCCGACGACGGCGACGTCGAGGTCCTCGGGCCCGTCGGGGTGGAGCAGGAGAGGGAAGCCGGCGACCATGATCTGGGTCGGCATGTCGTCGCCATTCGAGGCGTCGACCTTCCCGTTGTTCTTGAGGGCGAGGTGCCGACCCCATTTTTCGACGGTCACCGTGGTGGCGAGACCGTCCCGGTAGTAGGGAAGCTCCGGCTGCCCCCAGCTGTCCGGGTCGAGGACGTCGTCGGTCATCGACATCCGAAACACCCCGAGGGTCATGTGGCCGAGGTTCCAGCGGAGATCCATGCCGCCCAGGCCTCCCCGCGTCGTCCCAACCACCAGCAGCGCGATCAGCGCGGGGATGGCCGGCGCCAGGGTGTAGACGGTGGCGGCGTGCCAGAAGGGGACGCGGCGCTCCGGGGGGGAGGCGAGATCCGGTTCGGCCTCGTCCGGCTCGGCCTCGTCCGGTTCGGCCTCGCGTTCTTCGCCGTCGGCCCCGCTCACCACCAGCAGCAGCAGACAGAGGGCGAGGTTCAACCCGATCGCCAGGTGGAGGGTTCGCTCCATCCCGAGCATGGGCATCAGGAGAAAGCCCGGAAGCCAGGCGCCCAGGATGGAGCCACCGGTGT
>DAPKRP010000711.1:0-3976 GCA_031800515.1 Polyangiaceae bacterium LLY-WYZ-14_1
GGTGATCTTCGACGGCGTGCTGCCCCCCGCGCCCCCGGCCACCCACGCGATCTACCTCGGTCCCGGCCCGGAGACGCCGGGCATCGCCCCGATCGAGCTCACCGACGAGCTCGTCCCCCGGCCCTACTTCGACGAGGTCGACGACGATCACCCCCTGACCCGATTCACCGCCCTCGAGAACGTCAACATCGCCGCGGCCTGGCGGGTCGGGCCCGCCCCGGACGATCAGGTCGTCGGGTCGGACCGGCGGGGCGCGCCCCTCCTGGTGACCGGACGCCGGGGGGACCATGGCTTCGTCCTGCTGCCCTTCGACCTCGCCCGAAGCGACCTGCCGCTGCGGGTGGCCTGGCCCCTGCTGCTCCTCCACGCCATCGACCTCTTCGTCGCCGAGGAGGCCGGCTTTCGGTCGAGCTTCGCCACCGGCGAGGTCTGGCGGATCCCCGTCCCCGGGGAGGCGGCTGGCGCCCTGGTCTACCCGCCCGGGGAGGCGACCTCGCCCCAGCGCGCGCCGGTCGAGGACGGGCGGGCCGTCCATCTCGGGACCCAGGTCGGCTTCCACCGCGTCGTCCCCATCCAGACCACCGCCCTGCCCGGCCAAGGCGCCGAGCCCGGCGCACCGCAGGCCCCGGCCGGGACCGCTGACGTGGTGGCCGCCAACCTCGGACCCGGGCTCGAGAGCGAGCTCGCCACCCCGGAAGCGTTAGTGGTCGCCGGCCGCCGGGCGGGGGAGCCGTCCCGGGGCTCGCCGGGGGCGCGGCAGGAGCCCTGGGTCTGGCTCGCCGCCCTCGCCCTCGGGATCGTGGCGCTCGAGTGGCTCGCCTACCACCGGCGGTGGACCGTATGAGCGCCGCCGACGGGGACGACCCGCCGACCGGGCGCCGCCGGCGCCGCTGGCTCCGGCCGCGGGTCCTCGCCCCCGTGGCGGCTGCCGGCATCGCCTCGGCGGGCCTGGCCGTCGGCCTCGGGGACCTGGCGGCGACCCTCGAGGGCGCCCGGATACCCCTCGCCGGCGAGGAGTGGCGGCTCCTCGCCCCCCGGGCGCTCGTGGTCGGTGCCCTGGCCCCCTGGCTGGCCATCGTTCCCCTCGCCTCCCTCGCCGACCTTCCCCGGGGGCAGCTGGTCGCGTCGACGTTGGTGCGTCTCGGGCTGCTCGGGGTGCTGACCCTGGCCCTGGCGCGACCGGCCCGCACGGAAGACCGGGACGAGGTCAGCGGGGTGGTGCTGGTCGACGTCTCCGACTCGATCAGCGACGCCGGTCTCGCCGCCGCCCAGAAGCGGGTGGACGAGGCCTGGCGGGCCCGGGAGCCCGACGACCACCTTCAGGTGGTGACCTTCGCGGACCAGGCCCGGCTCCTCGCGGAGGTCGGTCCGAAGGGGGAAGCTCCCCCGGACGCGCCCCGGTTGGCGCGCCATGGGACGACGGATGGTCCCGCCGAGGACGACGACCCCCGCGGCGCCGGGCCCTCCGGCCGGGAGAGCGACCTCGCCGGCGCCCTTCGCCTGACCCTGGGGCTCTTCGCGCCCGGCCACCTGCGTCACGCCCTCCTGCTCTCGGATGGACGCCAGACCCGGGGAGACGCCCTCGCCGAGGCGGGCCGCCTCGCGAGCCACGGGGTGCGGTTGGACGTGATCCCAGACCGGGCCGCGGTGCCCGCGGAGGTCGCCATCGAAGCGGTCGAGCTCCCGCCCCGCATCCAGGTGGGTCGGCCCTTCGAGGTTCGGGTCCGCCTGCGCAGCACCCGAGAGACGGAAGCGCGGCTGCGGCTCTATCAAGGACCGGTGCTGAACGGCCTGGATGGCATCCGGGACCTCGAGCTCACCCCGGGGGTGACCGAGGTCGAGCTCCAGAGCGTCGTGCGGCTCCCCGGGCCGATCACCTACCGGGCGGAGATCACCCCGGCGGGGCCGGACCGCTTCGCCGAGAACGACGAGGTCCGCGCCTCCGCCGTGGTGCCGGGCCGCCCCGCGGTCCTCTACGTCGAGGGCTCCCGGGGACGCGGAGGACACCTGGCCCGGGCCCTCTCCGCGGGGGATTTCGAGGTCGACGTCAGGACCCCGGCGGGCATTCCCCGGACCCTGGGCGAGCTCGCCCGCTTCGACTTCTTCATCCTCTCCGACGTCGCCGCGGACCAGGTCAGCCTCACCCAGCTCGATGTGCTGGAGCGATGGATCCGGGACGTCGGCGGCGGCTTTCTCATGGCCGGGGGCGAGCGCGCCTTCGGCCTCGGGGGCTGGCAGGGCACCCGCATGGAGCGGCTGCTGCCCGTGCGGCTCGACTCGGAGCGGCGGCGGGATCAGCCGTCCCTCGCGCTGGCCCTGGTCATCGACAAGAGCGGCTCGATGAACGGTCAGAAGATCGAGCTCGCCAAAGAAGCGGCGAAGGCGACCGCCGAGCTCCTCGGCAACGAAGACTACATCGGCGTGGTCGGCTTCGATTCCCGGCCCGACCAGATCGTGCGGATGCAGAGCGCTCGGAATCGCATTTCCATCCTGCGGGGGATCGGCCGGCTGGCCGCCCGCGGTGGGACGGCGATCTTCCCCGCCCTCGACATGGCCTACCAGGAGCTCGCCGTCACCCGGGCTCGGGTGAAGCACGTCATCCTGTTGACCGACGGCCAGGCGCCGGAGCAGGGGATTCCGGAGCTCACCCGAGCGATGCGGGCCGAGGGGATCACGGTCTCCACCGTCGGCCTCGGCGCGGACGTCAACCGGGGCCTGCTCCAATCGGTGGCCGGCCTCGGCGGGGGCCGTTCCTACTTCACCAGCGACCCCCACAACATCCCGCGGATCTTCGTGAAGGAAACCAGCACCGTCGCCCGGTCGGCGGTCGTGGAAGAATACGTCGCCGCGCGCGTGGTGGAGCCCGCGGCCTTCCTCCGCGCCGTCGACATCCGTCGGGCGCCCTTCCTCCGGGGCTACGTCGCCACCCGCATGAAGCCCCGGCCGGCCCAGCTCGTCCTCGAGAGCGAGCTCGGAGAGCCGCTCCTCGCCCGCTGGCGCCTCGGCCTGGGCTGGTCTCTTGCCTGGACCAGTGACGTCAAGAACCGATGGGCGGTGGAATGGCTGCGCTGGAACGGCTTCTCCCGATTTTGGACGCAGCTCGTCCGGGAGCACATGCGTCAGCGGCGCCGGGCCACCCTGCCCATGACGGCCGAGGTCGCCGGCGATGAGGTGCACGTCGTCGTCGATGCCATCGGGGACGATGACCGCTTCGTCAACGACCTGACCTCGACGGTGACCCTCACCGGTCCGATGGGGGCGGCGCGGCGGGACCGCATCGAACGGGAGACCGTGCTTCGGCAGACCGCCCCGGGTCGCTACGAGGCGCGGATGCCCCTCGAAACCTACGGATCGTTCCTCCTCTCGGCGGAGCACCGCCGGGACGGCCGCCTGGTCGCCGAGAGCAGCGCCGAGGCCTCGAACCCGTATCCCCGGGAATACGCCGAGCTCGGGGCGGACGAGCCCTTGTTGTCCGAGCTCGCCCGGGCGACCGGCGGGCGCTTCGGCGCCACCCCGGCGGCGCTCTTCGACGCCGGAGACCGAACCGTCGAAGCCCTGGAAGAAGCCTGGCCCTCTCTCCTCCTGGCCGCCCTCGGGCTCTGGGTGCTCGACCTGTTCCTCCGTCGGATCAGACTCGCGGGTTCGTCCTAGACCGTCTGCTACCGTGCCGGCCATGCGCCTCACCCCACGGAATCGGCTGTCTCCGCGAAGCCTCGGCGCTCGAGCTGGCGAGGCGCCCGTCGTCTGGGTCGTCGTCGCGGTGGGGCTCGGGGGCACGTTCTCCGGCTGCGGCGGAGGAACCCCACCGACGGCGCCTCCGTCGGCGGACCGGCACGCCCCCCTCCGGGCGGTCGGCGCGGTCGACGTCACGGCGCCGGAGGCGGTCGTCGTCCCCCTCGATGCCGTCTGCACCCCCGACGCGACGGAGCGCTGCGACGGGATCGATCAAAACTGCGACGGGCGGATCGACGAAGGG
>DAPKRP010000712.1:0-9742 GCA_031800515.1 Polyangiaceae bacterium LLY-WYZ-14_1
TCACATCCCGACCAGGGCGAGCTGGCGCCGCGCCGTCGACGGCCGGTCTCGGATCGGGATGGGGTAGGCGCCGCTGAAGCAGGCGTCGCAGAACCCGGTGGCGCCGCCGACGGCTCGGTGGAGCCCCGCCAGGGACAGATAGCCCAGGCTGTCGGCGGTGACGTAGTCGGCGATGTCCTCCGGCGTGTGGCCGCTCGCGATGAGCTCTTCCCGCTTCGGGGTGTCGATCCCGTAGAAGCACGGCCACCGGGTCGGGGGCCAGCTGATCCGGAGGTGCACCTCCGAGGCCCCCGCCTCCCGCAGCATCCGGACGATCTTCCGGCTGGTCGTCCCCCGGACGATGGAGTCGTCGATCACCGCCACCCGCTTGCCTTCGAGGACCCGCTTGACGGGATGCAGCTTCAGCCGGACGCCGAAGTGGCGGATCGACTGCTGGGGCTCGATGAAGGTCCGGCCGACATAGTGGCTGCGGATCAGCCCGAGCTCGAAGGGCAGGTGGAGGGCGTGAGCGAAGCCCAGGGCCGCGGGCACCCCGCTGTCCGGGACCGGGATGACCACGTCGACCTCCGCCGGGGACTCTTCCGCCAGCGTGCGGCCGAGCTCCTTCCGGGTCTCGTAGACGCTGATGCCGCCGAGGTCCGCGTCCGGTCGGGCGAAGTAGACGTATTCGAAGATGCACATCTTCGATTCCGCCGCCGCCGGCACCGGGCGGATGGACCGCATGCCGAACTGATTGACGATGATCATCTCCCCGGGCTCGACGTCCCGGACGTACTCCCCGCCGATCAGGTGGAAGGCGGGGGGCTCGGAGGCGACCAGGAAGGAATCCCCCCGGGTCCCGATGCACAGGGGCCGGAAGCCATGGGGGTCGCGGACCGCCACGAGCTCCTCCGGGGTCAAGAACACCATGGAGTAGGCCCCTTCCACCTGCCGTAGGGCGTCGGCGATGCGGTCGACGGTGTTGGTCTCCCGGGAGCGGGCGATGAGGTGGACCAGCACCTCCGTGTCGCCGGTGGACGAGAAGATGCTGCCCTCCGCCTCGAGCTCTTCCCGGAGCACCTCGGCGTTGGTCAGGTTGCCGTTGTGGCCCACGGAAAGGGACCCGTGGGCGTAGTCCACCGCCAGGGGCTGGGCGTTCTTCAAGGCCGTCCCGCCGGCGGTGGAATAGCGGACGTGGCCGATCGCCCGGCTCCCCGGCAGCCGGGACAGGGTGTCCTCGTCGAAGACGTCCTGGACCAGACCGAGGCCCCGGTGCACGAAGAGCTGCTCGCCGTTCGAGCTGACGATCCCCGCGGATTCCTGCCCCCGATGCTGGAGCGCGTGGAGCCCCAGGTAGGCCAGGTTCGCCGCCTCCCCCGAGCCGAACACGCCGAAGAAGCCGCATTCGTCGTGGAAGTGGTCGTCGTCGTCGACGAAGAGGTCGTCGTCGATGGATGTGCTCCGATCGTCCGCCACGGGGCAGACACATAATGCTGCGACCCGGTGACGTCTACGGGGCGGTTCGTGACGGTCGCCACCCTCGGGTGGCCCGGCAGCGCGTTGATGGGACCGACCGGGGAGCCGGCCGGCCCGTCTCCGCCCCTGTCTCCCCCTGTCTCCCCTCCGTCGTGCGACTCCGCCTGCCCCTCGCTGGTCAGGGGCTGTACCCTCCGCGGCGGTCATGGCACCACCCACCGGCCCGCTCCGCCCGATCGACTCCATCGTCCCCCGTCGCTCGAAGGGCTTCGGGGCGAAGGCGACGAACCTCGCCGAGCTGAGCCGGGCAGGCTTCCCGGTTCCCCGGGGGTTCGCGATGCCCGCCTCCGTCGCCGACGAGGTCTTCGCCGCGGTGCTGCCGCCGGAGGGCCGCCCGGGCGCCCTGCTCGCCCGCGCCCCCACCGTCAGCGCGAGCGAGCTGCACCGCTACGCCGCCCTGGTGCGGGATGCCCCGGTCGCCCCCGAGCTCGCCGCCGCCCTGACCAAGGCCCGGGAGAGCCTCGCCACCACCGCCAGCGGCCAGGCGACGGAGGACACGGTGGCCGAGCTCCCCCTCGCCGTCCGCTCTTCGTCGAACCGGGAAGACTTGGACCTGACCTCCGCCGCCGGTCTCCACGAGACGGTCCTCAACGTCCGGGGGGACGCGGCCCTCCTCGACGCGGTCCGGGTCTGCTGGGCGAGCCTCTTTCGTCCCGAGGTGTTCGCCTACTTCGCCGCCGTCGGCCGGGCCGAGCTCGACGAAGACCCGAGCGTCGGCGTGGTGGTCCAGCGGATGGTGCAGGCGGAGGAAAGCGGCGTCCTCTTCACCGTCAACCCCCTCACCGGCGACGCCGGGGAGATCGTGGTGAACGCGGTCTTCGGGCTCGGCTCGACCCTCGCCGAAGGGCGCGTCTCGCCGGACACCTACCGCATCGACCGGGCCTCCGGCGCCCTGCGGGACCGGGTCATCGGCGACAAGGCCGTCCGAGCGGTGGCCAACCCGGATGGGGGGGTGCGCGACGAGCCCCTCGCCCCGGACGAGCGGGAGCGACCGGTCTGCGACCAGGCCTTCCTCGACGAGCTCGCCGCCGTCGCCGCCCGGATCGAGGAGCACTTCGGGGCCCCCCAGGACGTCGAATGGGCCCGGGTCGGCGGCGAGCTCGTGGTCCTCCAGGCCCGGCCGATCACCGGGGCGGGCCTCGTCGGTCCCCGCCGTCGCTTTCGCCGCCGCCGGGTGCTCGCCGACCGCACCCGGATCGTCTGGTCGAACGTCAACGTCGGCGAGGCCCTCCCGGGGGTGGCCACGCCCCTCACCTGGTCCGTGCTCAGCAGCTTCAGCGAGCTCGGCTTTCGCCGGGCCTTCGGCGCCCTGGGCTGCAAGGTGCCCCGGGACGCGGAGCTCGTCGGGAACTTCCGCGGCCGGATCTACCTGAACCTCACCGAGTTCACCCACATCGCGAGCCAGGTGCCGTTTCTCCGTCCCCGGACCCTCCTGGATCTCGGCGGAGGCGGCCAGGTCGACCGGCTCGAGCTCGACCTGGAACGCCACGGCCAGATCGGTTTCTTCCTGCGCCTGCCCCAGACCCTGGCCCGCTTTCTCCGGGAGAACTACCGGCTCGGGGACCGGGTCGATGCCTTCGAGGATCGCTTCCGGGAAGAGCGGGAGCGCTGGCGCGGCCTCGACCTGCCGGTGCTGTCCCCCTCCGCCCTCGACCGGACGCTCTCCGACCTGCAGCGGCTACTCGACGAGGCCGGGTCCGTCATGTTGACCGCCTACGGCAACCTGCTCCTCGCCATCATCGCCCTGCGCGCCGTCCTCCGGCTGGTCGCCGGCGAGGGGGCGACCCTCGAACGGGGGGTGCTGACGGGCCTCGAGGACGTCGAAAGCGCCGCCCCCGGCCTCGCCCTCTGGCACGTCGCCGAGGTCGCCCGAACCGACCCGGAAGCCCAGGCCCAGATCCTTTCGAGCGACCCGGACCACCTCGCCCTCGGGGACCTGCCCGACGGACCCACCCGGACCGGGCTCGAGCAGTTTCTCCGGGCCTACGGCTACCGGGGGCCCCGGGAGGCGGAGCTCGCCGAGCCCCGCTGGGCGGAGGACCCGACCCTGCTCTTCGCGGCCCTCCAGAAGCACCTTCGAGGCGAGCTTCGGCGGCCGGTGGACCTCGAACGCCGGCAGCTCGCGTCCCGGGAGGACGCGATGGCGGCGATCGACCGTCTGGTGCCCCCGCCGGCGCGACGACCGGTCCGGGAGCTCCAGCGCCTGGCGCAGCGGCTCACCCGGCTGCGGGAGCGGCTGCGGGCCCGGGTGACGGAGGTGCTCGGAATGTTCCGCGCCCTCGCCCTGGACGCCTCCCGGCGGATCGACCTGCGGGAGCCGGGGACCGGTCGGGATGCGGCCTTCTTTTTGTCTCTGGAGGAGCTCCACGGCTTCCTCCGGGGGGACCTGCGAACCGTGGGGCCCCTGGTCCGGCAGCGGCGCTCCCAGCACGCCCGGGACCGAGCGCTCCCGGACCCGCCGGATACCTTCGTCGGCTACCCCCCGGCGGCGGAGGAGGCCTTCGACGCGGCGGGGGGAACCCTGCGGGGCCTGCCGGCGAGCGGGGGCCGGGTCGAGGCGCTGGCCCGGGTGCTCCGGACCCCCGGGCAGGTGCGGGAGGTCCAGCCCGGGGAGGTCCTGGTCGTCCCCTACGCCGACGTCGGCTGGTCCCCCCTGTTCCCCACGGCGGCGGCCCTCGTCACCGACCTCGGCGGTCCCCTGTCCCATGCGGCCGTCGTCGCCCGGGAGATCGGGGTGCCGATGGTGGTCAACCTGCGGCACGCCACCCGGGTGGTCGCCACGGGAGACCGGGTACGGGTAGACGGGGACGCCGGCGTCCTCGAGATCCTGGAGCCCGCCGCCGGGCAGGAGCGGACCGGCGGCGGGGCCCCGCCGGGGGCAGGTGACTAACACCGGGGCGGAACGCCGCCTCACGGCGCTGCTGGACCAGGTGCGGACGGTGCACCAGGACGACCATCTCCTGGTGCTCGACAAGCCCTCCGGGCTCCCGACGACCTCCCCCCGGGGGGGCGAATGGTGCCTCGTCGACCTGGCGCGGCGCCTCGACCCGGACGCCCCCCGGCTCCATCCGAGCTCGCGCCTCGACCGCCCGGTGAGCGGCCTGGTCACCTTCGCCCGCACGGCCCGGGGCACCCAGGCGCTCCTCGCGGCCCGGCGGGCGGGGAGCTACCACCGCACCTACCTCGCCGTCGCCCTGCCCGGGCCGGCGCCGCCGTCCGGTCGATGGACCTGGACCATCGACCGGGACCCCCGGGACGACCGGCTCCGGCGTGCGGTGGCCGAGGGAGAGGAAGCAAGGCCCCGCCGGCGAGGGGAAGGCGGGGGAGCGCCGCTCGACCGTCGTCGCCCCCGGGGGCGGCGCCCCCTGCCCGCGGAGACGCGCTTCGAGGTCGAGGCCCGGGCTGGGCCGGGCGGCGGCGAAGCGGCCCGGCTCACCCTCTGGCCGGTCACCGGGCGGACCCATCAGCTCCGGGTCCACGCGGCCCAGGCGGGGGCGCCCCTCTTCGGCGACGTCGCCTACGGCGGGGCGCGGCGACAGGTGCTCGCCGACGGTGCCGTGATCACCGCCCGCCGGGTGCTGCTCCACTGCGCGGAGGTCACCATCCCCGACCCGGTCACCGGCGCCCCCATCACCTTCCGCTCCCCCGCCCCGGACGACCTCGAGGCGGTCTGGAGCCGTCTCGCCGGCTAGGAGCGCGCCCTTCCGGCGGCGGCGGCCTTCAGGTCTTCGAGCACCAGGTAGAAGCAGGGGACCAGCACGAGGACGATGGCGGTGGCGAAGACGATCCCGAAGCCCAGGGAGATCGCCATGGGGATCAGGTACTGGGCCTGCTGGGAGGTCTCCAGGATGATCGGGGTGAGGCCGCCGAAGGTGGTCAGGGTGGTGAGCAGGATCGGCCGAAAGCGGCGGAGCCCCGCCTCGTGGATCACGTCGAAGGCGCTCACCCCGGGTGCCCGGCGGCGGTTGGCGTGGTCGATCATGATGAGGGCGTCGTTCACCACGACGCCGGACAAGGCGATCACCCCCATCAGGCTCACCAGGGACAGATCGTAGCCGAGGAGGATGTGTCCCAGCACGGCCCCGATCAGTCCGAAGGGGATGGCGAGCATGACGATCAGGGGCTGGAGGTAGCTGCCGAAGGCGACCGCCAGCAGGGCGTAGATCACCGCGAGGGCGACCCCGTAGCCGCCCCACAGCGCTCCGGTCGATTCCCGCATCTCCGCCTGGCTGCCCTCGAAGCTCCAGGTGATCCCGGGAAAATCCGCCCGGAGCCGGGGGAGCTCCTCCTGTCGTAGGGCTTCCAGTACCCGGTTGATCGCGCCCTTTGGCTCGACGTCCATGCTGACGGTGACCACCCGCCGACCGTTCCGACGGGTGATGGAGGTGAACGCCTCCCCCGCTTCGACCTCGACGACGTCCCCCAGGGGGGCGGTGGCGCCCTCCGCCGTCCGGACCACGTAGTCTTCGAAGAAGCGGACGTCCTGGCGTTCCGACCGCGGCAGCTTCACCCGGATCTCGACCTCATCGGTTCCCCGGAGCTGTCGGAAGGCCAGGGCGCCGAAGAAGGCGTCCCGCACCTGCTGCCCGACCTCCGAGGAGGTGAGCCCGAGGTTTCGTCCCTCCGGTCGAAGCCGGAGGTCGAACTGGGTCTTGCCCCGGTCGTAGTTGTCGGCGACGTCCGTCGTGGACTCGTAGGCCTCGACCCGTTCCCGGAAGGCGAGGCTCGCCTCCCGTAGGACGTCGATGTCCGAATGGCTCAGGTCGACGGCCAGGTCCTGGCGGTAGCCGCCGGGACCCCGTTCCGCTTCGAAGGTGATCTGGTCGACCCCTTCGACGTCTCCGATCTCGTCCCGCCACAGTCGGATCACCTCTGCGGCGGTCATCTCCCGTTGGTCCGGCGGCTTCATCACGATCTCGACGTCGATGAAGTTTCCCCCCCGCACGTTCGTCTTCACCCCTTCCGCCACCCGGTGGAGCTGATGCTCGGCGAACATCCGGCGGGTCTGGGCGGTGATGTCCAGGGCGACCTTCGCCGCCTGGGCCGGGGTGGTGCCGACGGGCAGGGTGACCCCGGCCTCGATCTCGTCGGCGGCGACCTGGGGCATGAGCACGATGCCCATGTGGTCGCTCAGGCCGTAGACGCCGACGGTCACCAGGAGCGCGACCCCGGCGGTCAGGGTCACGTAGCGCTGCCGTAGTCGGGCGGCCAGAAAGGGGCGGTAGTGGCGTTCGATCGCCGCCTCGACGGCCTTGGCGAAGCGCCGCTGACGGCGGGCGAAGCGCGCCTCGAGGGAGCTTGCCGGGGCGAGGCGGGTATGGGCCAGGTGCGCCGGCAGGATGAAGAGCGCCTCGAACAGGGAGACCGCGAGGACGACGATCACCACCGCCGGCAGCGGCCCCCAGAACTTCCCCGTCGTCCCCGGAATGAACAGCAGGGGGACGAAGGCGATGATGGTGGTGATGACGCTGAAGCTCACCGGCCGAGCCATCTCCCGGCTCCCCCGGATGGCGGCGGCTAGGGGCGGGTCGCCCCGCTCCCGGCGTTCGTGGACGTTCTCGCCGACGACGATCGCGTCGTCGACCACGATGCCCAGCACGACCAGGAAGCCGAACATCGAGATCATGTTCACGCTGATCCCGACGACGGGCAGCAGGACGATCCCGCCGAAGAAGGAGACGGTCATCCCCAGCATCACCCAGAAGGCGAGCCGGAGCTCCAGGAACGCCGCCAGGATCCCCAGCACGATCACGATGGCGAGGAGCCCGTTTTCCACCAGCAGCGCGAGCCGGTCGGCGTAGTCCCGAGCCGCATTGCCATCGATGCGAAGCTTCACCCCCGGGGGGAAGGTCGCCTCGTCCAGGATGCGCTGGACCGCGTCGGCGATCTCGAGGGGGCTCTGGCGGCCGACCCGGTAGATCGAGACTTCGACGGACGGTTCCTCGTCGAAGCGGGAGTGGAAGTTCGTCTCCTCGAAGCCGTCGGTGATGGTGGCGAGGTCCCCTAGGGTGACCGCCGCACCGCTCGGAGAGGTGAGCACCACGACCTCCGCGAGCTCGTCCGCCCACTGCTTCCGCTCTTCGAGGCGCAGTAGGATCTCCCCGCCGTAGGTCTCGATGGACCCCGCCGGGACGTCCTCGGCGGACTGCCCGAGGAGCTCCGCCACTCGGCCCAGGGTGAGCCCGTGCTCCCGGAGGCGGGCCAGGGGGATCTCGACGTGGGTGACGTAGTCCGGGACGTTTCCGAGCTCGACCTGGGTGATCGCTGGGTCCGAAAGCAGCCGGTCCCGGAGGTCCTCCGCCAGCTGACGCAGGGTCCACACGTCGACGTCGCCGTAGAGCCCGACCTCCATCACCTCCCGGGTGCGGGCGACGAGGCGGACGTCGGGCTCTTCGATGTCGTCCGGGAAGGTGCGGATGCGGCTCACCGCCTGGTCGATCTCCTGGAAGGCCCGCATCCGGTCCGTGCCTGCCACGAGCTCGACGGTCACCGTGCCCGAACCCTCCCGGGCGACGGAGGTGATCTCCTCGATGCCCTCGGTGCCCCGGACCGCCTCCTCGATGGGCTGGAGGATGCCCTGCTCGACCTCCGCGGGAGCGGCCCCGGGGTAGTCGACGGATGCCTCGACCAGGTCCCGCTCGAACTCCGGCAGGACCTCCTTTTGGATCCAGGTGGCGGTGAAGGCGCCGCCGCCGATGAGCAGCAGGGTGAGGAGGTTCGCGGCGATGGGCTGGCGCGCCATCCAGGCGATGGCGCCGCTCTCCTCCCCGCCGTCGCCCCCGTCTCCGGCCGCCGGTCGCGGGTCGTCAGGCGCCTGGGTCACGAGGCGCCGCCGGGACCGTCGCCGAGCCGCAGGGGCGCCCCGTCGACCACCGTCGCCAGATTCGTCGTCACCACCCGGTCGCCGGCGTCGAGCCCCGCCCGAAGGTAGGCGTAGCGGTCGTCCCGGAAGGCGACCTCCGCCTCCCGGATTCGAAGCACGCCGTCCTCCATGACCCAGACCGTGTCGGCCGTGCGGAGGTGGTCCCGATCCAGGCGAACCACATCCGCGAGGGGCGCGCCTTCGATGCGCACCTCGACGAAGGCGCCGAGCAACAAGCCCGGCTGGGCGGCGTCGTCCTCACCGGATGCGGAAGCCCCACGCCCGAGGGGATCCGGCACGCGGACGAAGACCCGGGCGAAGCGGGTCTCCGGGGTGAGCTCGGCGACCACCCGGTCGACCCGACCGACCCGTACCGCGCCCTCGGGCCAGCCGGTGCGTAGCCGGACCTCCGCCCGCGCCCCCGGGGATGCCTGGGCCCGGCGGCTCTCCCGATCGGGAGGGTCTTCCGTCCCGTCTTCCCCCCGGTCGGATGGGGAACTGCCTCGGGCGCTGCCGACGGTGCGACCCATCTGCCCCGGTACAGGGATCTGCCTTAGGGCGTCGACCGGCACCTCGGCGATGACCCAGAAGGCCTCCGTGCCGACCAGCCGGGCCAGGACGTCCGAGGGTGAGACCTGGGAGCCCAGGTCGACCCGCCGCTCGAGCACGTGGGCGTCGAAGGGGGCGCGGATCGTCGTCCTGGCGAGGTCGAGGCGAGCCTGTCGCACCGCCGCCTGGGCGGCCTCGAGGCGGGCCGTCGCCGCGGCGCGCTGGGGCTCCCGGAGGACCCGACCGGTCTCCTCCTCCGGCAGCGGCTCGCCGAGGAGCGCGTATTCCCGGCGGGCGACCTCCCGTCGTCCCTCTTCGACCTCGAGGGCGGACGCCGCCTCCTGGGCGGCGCTGCGTCGGGCCACCAGCTCGTTCCGATAGTCCGAGGGGTCGAGGCGAAGCAGCACCTGTCCCTCGGACACGAAGCCTCCCGGGGTGAGGTCTTCCGAGCGGTCCACCACCTGGCCGGTGACCCGGGGGCGCAGGGCGAGCTCCCGTACCGGGGCGACGGTGCCGGTCACCTGGATGACGGGGCGGTAGGTTCCCCGGGTCACCTCGGTCACCGAGACCAACATCGGGGTCCGTTTGGTCGCTGTCTCCCGGGCCGCCGAGGGCTCCGTGGCGAAGACGAGCGCCGTCGCCCCGGCCGCGCCGAGGATCAGGAGGCCGCAGGCGGCGATGGTCTTCGCCGGGGACACCGAAGCCTCCTAGCAGGCGCCTCTCCCTCGGCCCAAGCGCGGACCAGGGACCGGCGTCCCTCTCACCGGCGGTGGGTGACGTCGGAGGGCGGCGGCGGTTCCGCAGGGGTCGGGGTGG
>DAPKRP010000713.1:0-3850 GCA_031800515.1 Polyangiaceae bacterium LLY-WYZ-14_1
GCCTCGACGAGCTCGGTGCGCAGGACGGGGTCCCGGGGGGCGAGGGCCACCGCCTTGCGGAGCTCCCGGGCGCCCCGGTCCGGACGGCCCCGACGAACCTCGGCACGCCCCCAGACCAGCAACGCCTCGAGGAGGGGGGCCTCCCCGGCCTCCCCGCGACCGGCGAGACGGGCCGCGGCGACCTGGGCAGCGGCGACCGCCGCCGCATCGTCTCCGGCCCCGAGGGCCAGCCGGGCCGCCGCCAGGGCCAGCCGGGGCTCATCCGGGTCGAGCTCCCGGGCGGCGTCGACGACACGGCGGGCGGCGGCGGCATCGCCGAGCCGCTCCTGCGCCAGTCCGAGGCCCAGGGCGGCGTCGACCAGGCCGGGGCGCTCTTCCAACACCCGCTCGAAGTGGGCGGCGGCCCCCGCCGGGTCTCCCCCGGCCAGGGCCGCCCGACCCCGTTCGAGAAGCTCCCGGAGGTCCTCCGGCAGCAAGAGGACGTCGTCGATGAAGCGTCCGACCCGGTCCAGGATCCCCACGGTGCCCGGGACGATAGCCGGCCCCCCCGGGGGGGTGCGAGACGCGGACGGCTGGGGCAGGGTAGTCCGATGAGCGCCGCCAGCCTGGTGAGCCTGGATGCCGTGACGGTGCGCTACGGTGAGCTCGTCGCGCTGGACGACGTCACCCTGGAGCTCACCGAGCCCCGGGTCGGACTCCTCGGCCCGAACGGCGCGGGCAAGAGCACCTTGCTCAAGGCGATCCTCGGGCTGGTTCATCCGACGGCGGGGGAGGTCCGGGTCCTCGGGCGACGGGTCGCCGACGACCCCCTCGGCGTGCGCGCGCTGATCGGATACATGCCCGAAGGGGACACGGTGCTGCCGGAGCTGACCGCCCTGGCCTACGTGACCCTGGCCGCCGAGCTCTCCGGGCTGCCCGGGGACGAAGCCCGGGGCCGCGCCCATCAGGTCCTGCACCACGTCGGCCTCGGAGAGGCCCGCTACCGGCGCCTCGGCACGTTCTCGACGGGGATGAAGCAGCGCGCCCGGCTGGCCCAGGCCCTCGTCGGCGACCCGAAGCTGCTCCTCCTGGACGAGCCGACCAGCGGGCTCGACCCCCGGGGCCGGGACGAGATGCTCGCCCTGGTCCGGGAGATCCCCGAGCGCACCGGGGCGAGGGTGCTGCTGTCGACCCACATCCTGCCGGACGTGGAGAAGACCTGCGACGGGGTGATGCTCCTCGACGGTGGGCGCATCCGACAGCAGGGCCCTCTTGCATCCTTCCTCGCGACAGAGGGGGACGTCTTCGAGCTGCGGGTCCGGGAGGGGACGGATCCGGAGGACTCGGGCGGCCCTGCGCCCCATGGGATTCGCGGGCCCCTCGAGGCGGCGGGATGCCGGGTCGCGCGCGCCGGCTCGGCCTTCCACGTGGCCGCCCCGCCGGGGCTCGGGGCGACGGGCCTCCTGCGGCTCGTCACCGAAGCGGGGGCGCAGGTGCGGCACCTCGCACCGGTGCGCCGGACCCTCGAAGACGCCTTTCTCAACGCGATGGACGGCTGAGGTCGGACGGGCGGCACGGAGGGTGGGCGGCGTAGGGCTGCAACCCGCTTCCGAGGGCTCGCGAGGGGTTCCTCGACACCCTCTTCAGTCGACGTCGCCGGGGTCCACGCAGAGCAGCCGGGTGAAATAGATCTCTGGGAGCCCCGGGTCCCGCTGGTCCTCGTAGGCGACCCCGAGGGTCAGGTCACCGACGGCCAGGGCGTTCCGCGCGGAGTAGGCGTCGCCGAAGGTCACCCGCACGTCCTCCCGCTGCCGTTCGAGGCGATCGTCGAAGAGGGCGACGTAGATCGCCTGGGTGGCGCCGTCGGCCCGATCGTCCTCGAAGGCGAGCACCGCCCGACCGTCCAGGAAGACCAGGCTCGGGGAGCGACTGATCTCTGGCCCGCCGACCAGGGTGAGGGGCCCTTCGACGTCGAGGACGCCTTCGGCTCCGACGGTGATCCGGGCCCCGAGGACGTCGAAGTCGTCGTAGCCGGCGCTCCGGTCGACGATGCGCTCCCAGACGACGAGGAAGGCGTCCCCGGTGAAGGCGATCTCGGCGCTCCCCGCGTTGCGACCGGGCCGGTCCAAGGCCACCGACTCACCGAGGACCTGGCCGTCGAGGTCCACGGCGACGAAGCTCGGCACCGGGGCCGGCGACGACGGGGGGGGCCGGTCTTCCGAGGAGATGAAGGCCACCCCCACCATGCCCTCGCCGTAGACGACCTCCGGCGATTCGTCGTTGAACATGGGGCTCGTCGCGGTGACCCGCCGGTCGTCCCCGATCTCGAACCCCTCGGCGTCGAGGAAGGTCAGGTAGAGCTCCGGGACGTCGAGGACGTCTCGGTCGTCCTGCCAGGCGACCACCCATTCCGTGCCGCTCCAGGCGAGGCTCGGTCGGGTGCTCCGGGAGCCATCGGCCACCGTCACCTCGACGTCCGGGCCGAGCTTCTCACCATCCGGGGTCAGGCGGTTGAAGTAGGTCTCGAAGCTGCCGGAGCGTTCATCCCACCAGACGACGCCGAACAGGTCGTCCTCCGGTGCCGCGACCAGGCTGCCGCTGAAGGCGCTCTGTTCGTTCAAGCTGATGCGCTTCGGGGTGCCGACGGGGGCGCCGTCCGCGTCGAGGGCCTGGAAGAAGGCGGATTGAACGAGGTCTCCCGTCGGGGGGTCGGGCAGGTAGAAGACCCCCCACCGTTCGCTCTCCGGGAGCCAGGCCAGGGAGCCGGGGGTCGACAGGCGATCCGGCTCGACGGTCACCCGGGTCTCCACCCCCTCGGGCTCGTAGGACGCCCCCTCGTCGACGGCGAGGTCGCAGTCGTCGTCCCGGGCGTTGCAGCGTTCGTCCGCCCCGGGGAAGACCGTCGGGTCGAGGTCGTCGCAGTCCGGGCCACACTCGGGCCCGAGGTCCGGCTGAAGGGCATCGAAGCCGTCTTCGTCGGCATCGACGCGAAGGTCCTCGGAGACGCAACCGCCGGCGACGCCGGCCCCCGGATCGGGCTCGACGCAGCGGTCCGCGGTGCAGGGGTCACGGTCGTCGCAGGCCAGGGCCGCGCCGCCGACGCAGCGTTCCTCGACGCAGGTCTCGGGACCGTTGCAGAGCAGGCCGTCGTCGCAGTCCGCGTCGACCAGGCAGGCGGGTACCGTCGGCCCCGTCTTCGCGCCGCAGGCGAGGCCGAGGGTCGCCCCCAGGACCGCGGCGACCTTGGCCATCCGCCGAGGGCGGAGGGTGGTCAAAAGCATGCGCCGAAGCCCGGGAGGTCGGTGGGTCGGCACAGCCGTCCCCGGGGACAGGCCGGCTCACCGCCGGCGAGGTCGCAGAGGAATAGGCATTGATTGCCCCGCCCGGTGTTGAAGCAGTGAAGCCCCGCGCCGCAGTCGGTGAAGCCGCGGCAGCCGTCCCCACCGTCCCCGGGGCCCTCCGGGATGCACCGGGAGGCGAAGCGCGGTGGCTCGCAGACCCCGCCGGCCGCCGTCTGCACGACGTAGCAGGCGAGGCCCGGGTCGCAGTCGTCCTCGAGGGCGAAGGGGTCGCATTCCCGGGTGAAGAGACCGGCATCCGCCGGGCCGCCGCCGGCGTCCGGGCAGCCGGGATCGACGAAGGCGTCTCGGTCGCCGCCGCCGGGCCCGGAATCCCCGGCGTCCCGGATACCCAGCCGGGGTCCGCCGTCTTCCGTTCCCGCGTCGTCGGGGCGGTCCCCCGGCGGCTCCGCGGAGCTGGCGCAGGCGGCCAAGGCGACGGCGGCGACGGCGGCCGCCACCCGCCCGGGAAGGCCCCTGCCGGGGGAGGCCGGTGCACGGGTCCCCTGTCTCCGGCGTCGGGTCGTCTCGGG
>DAPKRP010000714.1:0-2876 GCA_031800515.1 Polyangiaceae bacterium LLY-WYZ-14_1
CCCGTGCAATTCGTCGACGAGGTCGAGATCGAAGTCGAAGCCGGCCGCGGCGGGGACGGGTGCGTCGCCTTTCGCCGGGAGAAGTACCGACCCCTCGGCGGACCGTCGGGAGGCGACGGCGGCGATGGGGGCAGCGTCTCCCTGCGGGCCGACCCCCGCCTGGGCACCTTGGTCGACCTCCGCTATCGACGGCTCGTCAAGGCGAAGTCCGGGGAGCCGGGACGGGGCAAGGACCAATACGGCCGCGGCGCCGAAGACGTCGAGGTGCGGGTCCCCGTCGGCACCCAGGTCTTCGACGTCGCCTCCGGGGAGCTCGTCGCCGACCTCACCGTGCCCGACGCCCCGGTCGTCGTCGCCCGGGGCGGCCGCGGGGGCCGGGGCAACATCCACTTCGTCACCCCCTACGACCGGGCCCCCCGCCGCGCCGAGGAGGGCCGACCCGGGGAGAGCCGACGCCTGCGCCTCGAGCTCAAGCTGCTGGCGGACGTCGGAGTGGTGGGCTTCCCCAACGCGGGCAAGAGCACCTTCATCGCCCGGGTCTCCCGAGCCCGCCCGAAGATCGCCGATTACCCCTTCACCACCCTGGTGCCCAATCTCGGCGTCGTGCGCCTCGGCGAGGAGCGCAGCTTCGTCATCGCCGACATCCCCGGCATCATCGAGGGAGCGGCGGAGGGCGCCGGCCTCGGGCACCGATTCCTCAAACACGTCGAGCGCTGCCGGGCGCTCCTGCACCTGGTCACCTGGGACCCGGACCCGGACCGCTCCCCGGCGGCGGACTACGAGACGCTCCTTCGGGAGCTCGCCCGCTTCGACGCCGACCTCGCCGGACGCCCGACCGTCGTCGCGGTGAGCAAGGCGGACCTTTCCGAGGTGCAGGATCGGCTCCCGGAGCTACGCGCCTTCCTCGCCACCCGGGGCGTCTCCGAGGTCCACGCGATCTCGGCGGTCACCGGGGAGGGGGTCGACGACCTCCTGCTGGCCCTCGAACGCCTGCTCGCCGCCCATCCGGCGATGGTCACGCCCCGACGTCATCCCATGGCCCGGCGCCGCCCCACCGCTGCGGACCGTCCGACGGACCACCGGCCCCACGACGCCGCCCGCCGGGCATCCCCGGAGGGACCCGACCCCGGGACCGACCCGCCCCCGGAGGACGAAAATTGAGAGTCGTTGGCTACGGCCGCGCCGCTCCGGCAGAGGAAGGATCTCTCGGGCGGGGAACGAGGGGGACGATGGCCCCCGGAGCGCCCTCGCGTTGGGCGCGGCTCGCGGCGTCGCGGATCCCGCCCGCGTTCATCTCGCACATCGGGACCATCCGGTCGCCGACGGGCACCCGGAAGTTGCACGCGCGAAGCCTGGCCTGACCCTCCGGCGTGGCGAGTTCCTCCGGGGCCATGAAATGATGGGCGACCAGGGCGAAGGGACGGACCTGCCAGGGCTCCCCTCGGGCGACGGCGGCCAGGAAAGCGGGCCACCAGGGCACTTCCGCCAGGCGGCGGAGGCCGTAGAGGGGCCAGGTCGCCCCGACCGAAGGCGACCGACGGACGAGACCGAGCACCCGGCCCAGTTGCTCGGGCCAGGAGGCTGCGTCGGGGACGAGCCGGCCGAGGCCCTGCTCCGGGAGCCGGCGGAAGAAGGCGTCGTCGAGGGCCCGGCCTTCCCGGCGGGCCTCGACGATCCGCGTCTCGTCGCCAAAGCGGACCACCCAGAACAGGCTGAGGTCGTTGCAGCCCGGGTGTCCGATCTGGAAGGTGTGGGGATTCAGCCGGGGAACGCGGACCCCGGCTCGAACCCGGGCCCAGACCTCTTGCCGGAAGGTCGGCCCCCCGGCCTCGGCGCGGTCCCGCACCACCCGGGTGCGGCCGACGGGGGCGACCGGTTGGAGGCTCAGCATCCGGAAGGCGTCCGCGTGGGCCAGCGCGAAGCGGACGATGCGCGGCACCTCATCCAGATTGTCCGGCGTGATGGTCGCGGTGAGGGCGGCGAACAGGGGGCGGCGGGTCCGCGCCCGGGTGGTGCGAACCAGGTCGGCGAACCGACGTCGCACCCGGTCGAGCTCCGCCTCCGTGGCGTCCTTCGGCACCCCCCGGCGACCCCGCTGGGTGCTGTCCACGTGGATGGCCACCTTCGAGAGCCCACCCTCCCGGACCAGGCGTTCCAGGTAGCTCGGGTCCCGGTCGAAGGTCTGCCCGTGGCTCATCACCATCGGGTCGAGGCGGAGGGCGCGGGCGGTTCGGACGATCCGCACCAGGGCGTCGACGGGGAGGAGGGTGACCTCGCCGGCGGTGATCTGAACCGGGCCCCCGGGCCCCACCCACCGGGCGATGGCCTCGAGCTGGCGACGCACCTCCTCGAAGGGCAGGGGCGGCGTCTGGTTCGCTTCCCGGCCGAGGTAGCAGGCGGTGCAGGAGAAATCGCAGCGCTCCTGGACGCCCCAGGTCGCCGTGCAGCCCGCGGTCACCCGGCCGAGAAACTGGTCCGGCAGGACCCGGACCTCCGGGGGCAGGGTCGACCAACGCCGGGCGACCGCCTCGGCCCGCTCGTCCGCCTCGCGGCCGGCCAGGCCGCGGCGAAAAGCGGCCCAACCGGTCGCGGATGTCCCAGATGCCGCCATGAGTCGGTGGTACGGGATTCCCGCCGTTCGAGCCAACGGCCCTCGGTCAGCGCTGGCGGAGCCGCCGGATGGCCCAGTCCGCCGCCTCCCGAACGGTGGCGGAGGGATGGTGTTCGGCGGCGCGCTCCAGCACCGGGAGGTGGCGTTTCCCCTCCCCGCGATTCCCAAGGACGATCGCGGCGTTTCGCGCGAGTCGCTCCGGACCGGCGCGCCGCAGCGGAGAGCCTTCCGTCCAGCGCCAGTCGGGGGACCGCGGGTCGGCGGG
>DAPKRP010000715.1:0-7433 GCA_031800515.1 Polyangiaceae bacterium LLY-WYZ-14_1
AACCGGGGCCGGCCGACGCTCCGTGATCACCAGGAGCTCCCGGTGCGGGCCGAGGGGGCTCGGGCTTCCCCGCCCCGGATGGATGGTGACCGTGCCGCCCCGGGGGCCCCGACGGTCGTGGATACCGACCAGGACGTCGCCGAGGGCAGCGACCCGTTCTTCGAGCTCGCCGAAGGTTTGCTCGTCCCCGGCCTCGATGCCGTAGTCCTCCGGGAGGCGGAAATCGAACTCCGCCCCCCGGGGGCCCAGGAGCTCGTCGTAGACCGGGCGGAGCTCCCGCCGGAGGGTGACCTGGGCGAGCACCCGGCCGACGACCGTCGGGCTGACCAGCACCTCGCAGTCCTCCCCCTCGAAGAGCGCCCGGTTCGGGGCGTCCATCAGCTCGACCAAGACGTGGGGAGCGCCGTTCCGGCGGAGGACGGGCCGCCGGGCGTCGCCGTGGCCCGGGTCCTCCGCCGCCCGCGCCCCGGCTTCCCGGGCCTCCTCGCCGAGCAGGTCCCGGAGGAGCAGGTAGGTGGCCACCGTGTCCGCGTCCGCCTCGGCCGACGACTCGTAGTCGTCCCGGGAGACCACGAGCACGTTGTCGAAGCGGCTCGGGATCAGCTTGCTCAGGCTGGCGGGCACCGTCCGATCCCCCCGGCGGAAGCGTACCCGTAGGCGTTCGAACCGCTGGCGGCCCCGCATCCATTCCCGCCGGTCGGTCTTCGTGTCGCCGGTCACCACGACGACCTCCGTGTCCTCTTCCTCGTGCCGGTCGAGCTCGCCGAGGAGCGCCGGCACCTTGTGGTTGAAGCCCAGGATGAGGATCCGGCGGCGTGGTCGACGGGCCTCCGGCGCCGCCGTCGATGCCGCCGTCGATGCGGCCGTCGGGGGCATGGGCTCGTCGGGCCCATCGTGGTGCGCCCCGTCGGGCCGATCCTGGCGCGGACCCGGCGGGGCGGCGCCGTCCGGGACCCGCGGAAGCCCGCCGTTGCCTCCCAAGGCGCCGATGCCTTCGCCATCGTCCTGGCGGCGGTCGTCGCCCGGCTCCTGGGCCTCCGGCGTCGGGAGCTCCGGCGCGGTGCTCCGGAAGTCCGCGGCGATCAGCACGAAACGATCCGAGGCGCGGGCTCGGAAGCCCGCCGGGGGCGCCAGGATCGCATCGAAGCTCTGTCCGCGCTCCCCCACCGGCCGCGCCACCCCGAGGAGCAGCGCCCCCGGGAAGGCGGCCCGGGCCTGTCGGAAGGACCGACCGGCGAGCTCGGGAGCCTCGCGGACGTAGACCGTGCTGCCCCGGTCGTGGGTCAGGAGGTCCGCGTAGACCCGGCTCAGGCCAGGGTGCCGCACGTTCTGGGCGAAGAGGCTCGCCAGGAGCTCGTCCGTGCGGACGACGTCGATCTCGCCGCCCCGGTAGGCGCGGCGGGCGATGCGCGCCTTCCGCCCGTCGAACAGCTCGCAGACCACCAGGGGAAGCTCCCCGGTGATCGATGCGGCGTAGGTGGCCATGGACAGCACGCTCTTGATCGTCGCGGCGTCCGCCTCCCGGGGGCCCCCGGGCTGCTGCGGGTCCCCGGCCAGGATGATGGCGCTCGCGTGGGCGAAGTCCGCCCGGGCCAGGTGGGCGACCCGGAGCGCCGAGCCGGAGCGCAAGACCACCTGGCGGTCCCGCCAGACCCCCCGCAGCCGGTCCCGGAGCTCCTGCCGCAGGTGGGTGCCGACCTGGTTCGCCAGCAGCACCACCCGGAGCTGACGCGCCCGGTGCCGGGCGAGAAAGCGCCGCACGCGCTCCTCGGAGGCCAGGAGCTCCCGCAGGATGGTCGGCGTCCGGCTGTTGGCCCCGACCACCAGCACGTGCCCGGTCAGGGCGATGGGGGTCGTTCCGGTCTCGAGCCGGTGGATCGTCTGATGCAGCCAGGTGGTCAGGATGGCGACCAGGGCGCCCATGAAGAGCACGTAACCGGAGACCGTCAGCGCGGTGGAGACGAAGCGCCGCTGGGGGCCTTCGTCGTCGCCGAGATAGCCGGGGTCGGTGAGCCTCAGAAATGCCCACCAGACCGCCTCCCCGAGGGACTCGGGCCCGGTGCCGACGATGGCCAATCCGCCGAGGATGGAGAACGCGCCGATAACGCCGGCGATGAACGCCAGGCGGAAGTGGGGGCCGCCCAGGAGAAACCGCTCGAGGCGGTAGCGAAGAAGCCCCAGGAGCCGAGCCGTCGCGCCGCGAAGGGTGGACTCGACGAAGGTCTGAGGGCGCGGGGGCACGGAGGCAGGGTAACCGAAGCGGCGGGGCCGGCCGCCGCGGGGGCGGCGGTCGCGAGCGCAGCGGTCGCCATCGCAGCGGTGTCGAGGGCAGCGGTGTTGGGCGCAGCGGTGTCGGGCGCAGCGGTTGCGACCCGCGGGCCTTTCCTCCAGCCTCGATGCGCGACGGGCCGCCGGGCGCTTCCGCCTTCGGGCCGACGTCCCCGGTGGCCGGCCCGCCGGCGGAAAGGAATCGTCCAGCATGCTGCGCGCCATCGACCCCAGCACCGGCGAGCTCGTTCGGGAGCTCGCCCCCGACGCGCCCGCCACCGTGGAGCGGAAGCTCGACGCCGCCCGGGCGGCCTACTCCGGCTGGGCGGAGCGCACCTTCGCCGATCGGGCGGAACGGCTTCGGGCGGTGGCTGCCCAGCTCCGGGCGGAGGTCGACACCCTGGCCCCGCTCCTCACGGAAGAGATGGGCAAGCCCATTCAAGAGGCCCGGGGGGAAGTCGACAAGTGCGCCCTCTGCGCCGAGCACTACGCCGAGCACGCCGAGGCCTACCTGGCGACGGAGACCCTTCCGTCGGACGCCCAGCGGAGCATCGTGCAGTACCTGCCCCTCGGCACCGTCCTCGGCATCCTGCCCTGGAACTCCCCCCTCTGGCTCGCCTTCCGGGTCGCGGCTCCGGCCTTGATGGCGGGGAACGTCGTCCTCATCAAGCCCGACCCCCACGTGCCCGGGACCGGGGCCGCCCTGCCGGGGATCTTCGAGCGGGCGGGGGTGCCGTCCGGGGTTCTCGACGTGCTGTCCATCGAGACCCCGGCGGTCGAAGGCGTCATCCGCGACCGGCGAGTCGCCGCCGTTTCCTTCACCGGGTCGACCCGCGGCGGCATGGCGGTGGGCGCGGTCGCCGGCGGAGAGGTCAAGCCGGTGGTGCTCGAGCTGGGTGGCTCGGATCCCGCCATCGTGCTCGAGGACGCAGACCTCGACCGGGCGGCGGAGGTGCTGGTCTTCTCCCGGCTCATCGCCACCGGCCAGTCCTGCATCGCCCCGAAACGCTTTCTGGTCCACGAGGCGGTCCACGACGACTTCGTCGGTCGACTCCGGCAGCGCCTCGAGGCGGTGCGCATGGGGGACCCGAAGCAACCGGAGACGCAGCTCGGGCCCATGGCCCGGGCCGACCTCCGGGACGAGCTCCATCGGCAGGTGCAGGCCTCCGTCGACGCCGGGGCCCATCGGGTGCTCGGCGGCGTCCTCCCGGAGGGCCCGGGCTGCTTCTATCCGCCCACCCTGTTGACCGGGGTGACCCCGGAGATGACCGCCTTCCGGGAGGAGACCTTTGGCCCGGTGATCCCGGTGACCCGGGTCGCCGGTGAGGCGGAGGCGATCCGCCTGGCCAACGACACCGAGTACGGGCTGGCGGCGAGCCTCTGGACCGATGGCGAGCGGGGCGCCGCCCTGGCCCGGCGCATCGAAGCCGGCCAGGTGGTGGTCAACGGCATCGTCAAGACCGACCCCCGGCTACCGAGCGGCGGGATCAAGCGGTCCGGCCACGGCCGAGAGCTCGGCCCCCACGGCATCCGGGAGTTCGTCAACGCCCAACAGGTCTGGATCGGACCGAAAACCGGCTAGAGTCCGATTTCCCGGCGCCGGCCCCCGCCGACCTGCGACGCCTTCAGCCGGTGAGCGCCCGACCCAGCAGGGCCAATGCACAGAACACCAGCGCGCCCAGCAAGATCTTGCCGAGGTGCCTGTCGACCCAGCTTGTCGGGCCGTCCGGAGCATTGTCCTCGTCGCTGCCGTCGTCGTCCATGTCGGCGCGCAAGCGCCCTGGGTCGCCTCACTGGACGGCCTGAGGACGTCGATCGCGCAGCCCCGCCCAGAGGAGGATGAACACGACGACCACGGTCGTGTTGATGCCGGCCTGCAGCAGCATCTGCGGAATCGTCAGCTGGCCGAACTGCGCATAGATGTAACCCGCGTAAGCCATGCCGAGCACCTGCTCGGCGACCGCAACCCAGGTCAGTCCTAGGTACCGAAGCGGGTCGAGCGCCATGATCAGAAACATCAGCGCCAGAAGGACCATGACCATGCCGTACTGGGTGCTCATGGTGATCAATTCGGAATCCCAACCGCCTGCCGCGGTCCAGCCGATGAGGTTTGCACCGGTCTCCGGGGCGAAAGTCGAAAGCAGGCCGAAAACCAGGTGCCATACTACCCAGAGCCACAAGATGCCTTTGAGCGCGGTCAAACGATCCATGAACTAATCCTGATGTGAACCAACGGTAAGTTCCTTGCATCGGCAGAATAACCATCCGCCTGCCTCGATTCCAATCCTGCCATCGGGCTTCACCTAGCCAGGTTCGCGCCACGGCGCGTGACCAACGCGGCCAATCCGGTGACGGCGAATGCGTTCACCACCCGCGCCAACGCGAAGGTGCCAGAGTTCCTCAGGCGCCGCCACGAGCAAGGTGCCTAGCAGCGACCGAGTGGGGGAGGCACTCAGCCTCAGTCCCGCGTTCCCATCCCAGGTGAGCAGGACCGAGGGCCCGCCGGGCTCAGTCGGCGTGGCCCCGCTGGTGGTGGTGGTGGTGGGCCATCACCGCGTCCACCGCCTGGCCCAGGATAGAGAGACCCTCGTCCAGAGTGTCGTCTTCGATGGTCAGGGGGGCGATGACCTTGAGCACCCGGGCCTGGGGCCCGCAGGTGCCGATCATCAGCCCCCGCTCGAAGGCGGCCTTCAAGGTGGCGCCCGCCATCGGTGCCATCTCCCGGCCGAAGTCCAGACCGTGGATCATGCCGCGGCTGCGCACCGATAGACCCGGGTGCTGGTCGGCGATGTTCAGCAGCTTGGTGTGGGTGCGGGCACCCTTGGTCTGGACCGCGGCGAGGAAGGCCGGGTCCTCGAAGTAGCCCAGGGCCTGGGTGCCGGCGACCATCGACAGGTCCTGCCCCCGGAAGGTGCCGGTGTGCTCCCCGGGCTTCCAGTGAGCGTCGTGCTCCGGCTTGACCAGATTGAGCGCGAGCGGAAGCCCGTAGCCACCGATGCCCTTGGCCAGGGTGACGATGTCCGGGTCCAGGTCGAACTCTTCGAAGCTGAAGTAGCGGCCGGTGCGGCCGCAGCCCACCTGGATGTCGTCCACGATGAAGAGGGCGCCATGCTCCCGGGCCAGGGCCTGGACGCCTTCCAGCCATTCCCTCCGAGCGATGTTGACCCCGCCCTCCGCCTGCACCGTCTCGACGAGGAAGGCGGCCGGGGGCTCGACCCCGCTCGACGAATCCGCCAGCTGGGCGCGAAGGGGCCCGAGGGTGTCCTGGCCGTCCCCGAGGTAGCCGTCGAAGGGGACCCGGTGGACGTTGTCGAGGGGCACCCCGGCGGCGTTCCGGAAGAGGGCGTTCCCGGTGACCGCCAGGGAGCCGAGGGTCATGCCATGGAAGCCGTCGGTGAAGGCGACGACGGTGCGGCGGCCGGTCACCTTCCGGGCGAGCTTGAGCGCCGCTTCGACGGCGTTGGTGCCCGTCGGGCCGACGAACTGGAGCTTGTAGTCGAGCTTCCGGGGCTCGAGGATGACCCGGGCGAAGCGGTCGATGAACCGGGCCTTCGCTTCCGTGTACATGTCCAGGCTGTGGGCGACGCCGTCGCTCTGCAGGTAGTCGACCAGGGCCTGCTGCATCCGCGGGTCGTTGTGCCCGAAGTTCAGCACCCCGGCCCCGGCGAAGAAGTCGATGTACTGCTTTCCGTGGACGTCGGTCTGCCGGGCGTTCTTCGCCGTCTTGAAGACGGTGGGCCAGGCCCGGCAGTAGCCGCGGATCTCCGACTCCCAGCGTTCGAAGACCTCGGTCCCCGTCGGCCCCGTCGCGTCCGTGGACGGCGGGTGCGGCTGCTGCTGGCCCGGGTCCGTCGGCGTCGTCTCCGGGGTCGTCGTCGTCGCGTCCGTCATGCTGGGCTCCTCGTCGTCGTCGTCGTGGTCGTCGTCGTCGTCGTCGTCAGCGACGGTCGTCGCCTCTTCGGCGCCTCTTCTGCCCGCCCGGGCGGCGTCACTCGACGACGCGCAGGCTACGGTCCAGGGAGGCGAGGGGCTCGGCGCCGTCCGCCGTGATGTGCACCGTCTCGCTGATACCCATCACCCTGTGTCCTTCGTAGTCGAAGAGCCAGGGAATCAGGTGAAACGTCATCCCCTCTTCCAGGGTACGGTTGTCCCCGGGCTTCAGGCTGACGATGTACCCCTCGTCCCAGGACGGCGCGAAGGCGATGCCGATGGAGTACCCGGCCCGGGTGACCAGGGAGCCGCCGACGTTGGTACGCGCCAGGACGTCCCGGGCGAGGCGGTCCGCGTCGGCCACCGTGATCCCGGGTCGGAGCCCGTCGATCATGGTGTCCAGCGCCTCTCGACAGAGGGCCTCCGCCGCCCGGACCTCCGGCGGCGGCTCCCCCACGTGGGCGGTGCGCATCATCGCCGCGTGGTAGCGGCGGAAGCAGCCGCCCACCTCCAGGAACACCGTGTCCCCGGGCTCGACGATGCGCCCCTCCCAGGTGGCGTGGCCGATGACCACCCGGGGTCCGCTCGTCACGTAGGGGAGGACAGCGGGGTACTCCCCCCCCGCCTCGAACATCGCGGCGCAGATGGCGGCGGCGAGCTCGTTCTCGCTGACCCCGGCGCGGATGGCGTCGAGCCCGGCGGTCATTCCGAGCTCCCCCGCCCGGGCGGCCTTCCGCATCGCCTCGAGCTCGAGGGGGCTTTTTTTGACCCGACCTTCTTCGACGATCCCGAAGCAATCGACGAAGTCCGCGTCGTACCAGTTCGCCGTCATCCGGTCCTGCTGGTAGGCGGGGAAGAAGTAGCTGTTCCGCTCGTAGCCGATCCGTTTTCCGCTGACCAAGTCGAACTCGGTCAGGGCGTGCCAGAGGGTCTCGATGGCGTCCCCGGTGTCCGTGTAGGGGCGGGTGAGCTCGACCCAGGTCCGGGCGATGACGTTCGTCTCCTCGAGGAGCCGGGTCACCATGAACGGCTCCGACTCGAGGGGCACCACCAGGCACTGAAAATACGAATATCCCGTGGTCTGGTATTCGGTCAGGTAGAACAAGTTCCCCGGATCGGTGATCACCACCACGTCCAGGTTCCAGGCGTCCATGCGCGCCCGGAGCTCGGACAAGCGCCGGCGGTGCTCGTCCATCGGAAAAGTCATGTCGTCCCGTTCCCGCACCCCCCGGCCC
>DAPKRP010000716.1:0-7013 GCA_031800515.1 Polyangiaceae bacterium LLY-WYZ-14_1
CCTCGTGATCGCCGAGATCGGGATCAATCACGAGGGCGACCTCGGCAAAGCCCGGCGCATGATCGACGACGCCGCGGAGGCGGGAGCTCCCGTGGTCAAGCTCCAGTGCCACGTCCTCGAAGACGAGATGATCCCGGAGGCCCGGGGCGTCGTGCCCGGCAACGCCACCGAGTCCATCTGGACGATCATGGAACGGGCGGCCCTCAGCGCCGACGAAGAGGCCGCCCTGAAGGCGCACGCGGAAGACCGGGGCCTCGTCTTCCTGTCGACGCCCTTCTCCCGGGCGGCGGCGGACCGCCTCGAAGGGCTCGGCGTGGCCGCCTACAAGATCGGCTCCGGGGAGTGCAACAACCTCCCCCTGGTCGACCACGTCGCGAGCTTCGGCAAGCCGATGATCGTCTCGACGGGCATGAACGACCTGGCCTCCGTCGCGAAGACGGTGGCGGTCCTGGAGCGCCGAGGCGTCCCCTACGCGCTGCTCCACTGCACGTCGATGTACCCGACGCCCTACCGGGAGGTCCGGCTCGGCGCCCTCGGGCAGATGGCGAAGGCCTTCCCCCGGGCGGTCCTCGGCTTGTCGGACCACTCCCTGGGGAACTGGACCTGCTTCGGGGCCATCCCCCTCGGCGCCCGCATCCTCGAAAAGCACTTCACGAGCGACCCCACCTGGCCGGGGCCGGACGTGCCGATCTCGATCACGCCCAGGGGCCTTCGGGATCTGGTCGACGGCAGCGCCGCCATCTTCGAAGCCCTGGGTGGAGACAAGACCGTGCTGCCGGGGGAGAAGCCGACCATCGACTTCGCCTACGCCTGCGTCGTGACCACCGCGCCGGTCCGGGCCGGGGAGCGACTCACCAAAGACAACCTCTGGGTCAAACGTCCCGGTACCGGCGAGGTCCTGGCGGAGCACTACGAGGCGATGCTCGGCAAGGTGGCCCGGGTCGACCTGGGGCCGGACCGGCAGCTTCGCTGGGAGGACGTTCGGGATGCCGACGTTGCCGCCTGACCTCGACCCCGGGCACGAGCGGCTCCGGCGGGTCGTCTTCCTGAGCGGGACCCGCGCCGACTTCGGGAAGATCAAGTCCCTCATCCGGGTGCTCGAAGACGCCCCGGGCTTCGAGCCCCACGTCTTCGCCACCGGCATGCACATGGAGCCGCGCTACGGATTCACCGTCCGAGAGATCGAGAAGTGCGGCTTCCGGCACGTCTACCGGTACATCAACCAGGCGGCGTCGGCGGGGGAGATGGACCGATGCCTCGCCCAGACCATCGTCGGCTTCGGCGACTATCTGCGCCTCGTCCAGCCGGATCTGGTGGTCGTCCACGGAGACCGGGGGGAGGCCCTCGCCGGCGCCCTCTGCGGCAGCCTGAACAACGTCCGGGTCGCCCACGTGGAAGGCGGCGAGGTCTCCGGCACCATCGACGAGCTCATCCGCCACGCGGTCACGAAGATGAGCCATCTCCACTTCGTCTCGACGGAGGGGGCGCGGCGGCGGCTCATCCAGCTCGGCGAGGACCCAGCGACGGTCTGGGTGATCGGCTCCCCGGACGTCGACGTCATGAACAGCGCGGAGCTGCCGTCCCTCGAGGAGGTCCGGGCCCACTACGAGATCCCCTTCCACCGCTACGCCGTCCTCGCCTGGCACCCGGTCACCACGGAGGACGTCGTCGACCTGCAGCGGCAGACCCGTGCCCTCATCGCCGCCGCCCAGCGGTCCGAGCGGTCCTTCGTCGTCGTCTACCCGAACAGCGATCGGGGGTCCGACGTGATCCTGGCGGAGTACGAGCGCAGCCTGGTCGGCGACCCGCGGTTCCGCCTGTTTCCTTCGATCCGCTTCGAGGCGATGCTCGTGCTCCTCGAGCACGCCGACTTCGTCCTCGGGAACTCCTCCATGGGGATCCGGGAGGCGCCCTACTACGGCGTGCCGACCATCGACGTCGGCTCCCGGCAGCGGGGCCGGAGCGACAACCGGGACCTGCTCCACGTGGACGCCCGGGTGGACGCGCTGCTGTCGGCGATGACCGCGGCCGACGACCTCCGGCCCCACCTGGCTCCCCGGCGGGAATGGGGAGACGGCCAGAGCCACCGCAGCTTCCTCGACGTGCTCCAGGCCCCCGCCGTCTGGAACGTTCCGGTTCAGAAGCGATTCCGGGACCTCCCCGACGCCTCCGCCCTCGCCCAGGCGGCGGCCGCCGGCGGGAAGGCGCCCCCGCGTCGCTCCGAGCCGCCGCCCTCCCCGAAGGACCGGAGGAACGCCGCGTGATCCCCCTTCCCGACCCGGAACGGGCGTTCGACCACGAGAACGCCTTCCACCTCACCTGCGCCCCGAGCCGGGTCGCCAAGATGATCGCCCACCTCGACCTCTACCGGCGGGTGCTCGAGCTCCCGGGCGCGGTGGTGGAGTGCGGGGTCTTCAAGGGCGCCTCCCTCTGCGTCCTGGCGGCCTACCGCAGCCTCCTCGAGCCGGCGGCGGGGCGGCGGCTGGTCGGTTTCGACACCTTCGGGAGCTTCCCGGAGACCGACCACCCGGGGGACGCGGCGATGCGCGCCCGCTTCGTCGACGAGGCGGGGGACCAGAGCATCGGCGTCGAGCAGCTCCGCCGGGTCCTCGCCGGGAAGGGGGTCGACGACGGGGTCGAGCTGGTCCCGGGCGACGTGCGGGAGACGGTCCCGGCCTGGTGCGCGCAGCACCCCGCCGAGCGGATCGCCCTCATCAACCTGGACACGGACCTCGCCGAACCGGCCCGGGTGGTGATCGACCATCTCTGGCCCCGGCTCGTTCCCGGCGGCATCCTGATGTTCGACGACTACGGGGTCTTTCCCGGGGAGACGGAGGCCGCCGATGCCCTCGCCCGGCGGGAGGGGTTGGTCATCGAACGGCTCCCCTATCGGGCGACGCCCGCCTTCGTGGTCAAGCCTCCGGGCTGACCCCCGGCCGACCCGCAGGGGCCGGGACGGAAGGAAGGTCCCATCGGGGACACCCCCCGCCGTACCTCGGGGTCCCTTCCCGTGGCAGAGGTCTCGGGTGCGTGCTCCTTCCGAGTCCCCGGCGGCGGCGCCGCCGCCCCCTGCTCTGGCGCTCGGCCTGCTTCTTCTGGCGTGGGGATGGAGCTGCGGCGGAGGGGGGGACGGTCGGGAAGACCAGGCCGCCGCGCCCGACCCCAGCGCGGAGCGACCCTCGGGATCCGGCACCTCCCCCCCGGAAGCGCCCTCGGGTGCCGGGTCGTCCACCGTCGTCGACTCCGCCCCGGGGGGACCACCGTTCCCCCTCGCCGGGCTCGCGGCCTTCGACCTCGCCCTCCGGCCCGGCGGCGCCTGGCTGATTCACGGCGTGCCCAGGGATCCGGATGCCGAGGGCGAGGGCCACGGTCCCGGCGGCGGGCTGCGCGCGGTGCCCCTCGACCCCCGGGGCGCTCTCGACGGCCCCCCGGTCGCCCTTTCCCGAGAGGGTCGCGTCGTCGAGGTGGCGGCGGCGAGCGCCGGCGGGCAGCTCGTCGTCGGCTGGATCGCGGCAGCCCCGGGCGGCGGAGCCCGGGACCCGGGAGCGGGTCCTCCGGCGGCCCCCGGAGGAGCCCCGGGGGCGGGGGAGGCCGGGCCGCTGCCCCATCGGGTCTTCGCCACCGGCGGGGCTCGGGGTACCTTCGGTCCGCCGCGGGATCTCGGCCCGACCGCCGCCCCGCCGACGCCCGGCCGCCGGGGAGGGCTCGCCCTGGCCTTCGCCCCGGGTCGTCGGGGCCCGACCCTCTACCATCGGGGCCCGCCGACCTCCTGCTCCGCGGGCCGGCCCCCCGGCGCAGCGCCGGACTGCATCGGCATCCTTCGACGTCGCCTTTCGCCGTCGGGCACCCCGGAGGCGGACCAGGAGCGGGAGGGGGTGGACCTGGCCCTTCCGGCCCCCTGCGCCGTCACCCTCCCGGGCCTCGTCCGCATCGGGTCGAGCTGGTTCTACGGTCTCTGCGACGCCGCCGGAGGCGCCCCCGAGACCGCCCTCTACGCGATCCAGCTCGAGCCCCGCTACGCCCGGGCCGACCCGGTCCTCCGGGGCTGCCAGCCCGTCGACCTGTTGTCGCTGGGCGGCCTCGCCCTCTTGGGGGGGGATTGCCCGGAGGCCAGCCCCGGCATGCGGACATGGGTCGAGGCCCGCCCTGGGGGGGACCCGGCCCGACCCCTCGGGCAGAGCCGCACGGAGATGCGGTGCCATGCCGGCCGCCCGGTGCTCGGGCTCCCGGGGGTGGGTCGGTCCCTCGCCCTCGCCGAGCCCCGGGAGGGGATCGGGGCGCTCGTCCCCGGGGCGTCCGGGAGCGACGGGCGGGCGGTCTGGACCGGCGAGGCCATCCTCGTCGCCCGGCCGGAGCCCGGCGGCTCCTCCCTGGTCCTCGAGGCCCGGGGCTGCGCCCCCCCGAGGTGAGAGGGTCGCTCGAAATGACGCGCCGGTCGCCGCGAAGAGCGACGGGCGCGCGCCGGCCGGGCGCCCCAGGTCCCGGTGTCCTCGTCCTCCGCCCGGCGGGTCGGGAACCGGGTGCTTGACCCCAGGTCCCGGAGCACGATGATCGACCGATGGGCTTTTTCGACGCGCTTCCGCCCCGGGTCTCGGTCTACGAGGTCGGGCCGCGGGATGGCCTCCAGAACGAATCCGCCCTGGTGGCCACCCACTCGAAGGCCCGCCTGATCCAGGCGCTGGTCGCCGCCGGGCTCAAGCGGATCGAAGCCGCGAGCTTCGTCTCCCCCCGCTGGGTGCCCCAGATGGCGGATGCGGAGGAGGTCATGAGGATGGTCCCCCGGGACGCCGGGGTCCGCTACACCGCCCTCTGCCCGAACCGTCGGGGGCTCGACCGGGCGCTGTCCGCCGGGGTGGACGAAGTGGGCGTGTTCCTGAGCGCCTCGGAGACCCACAACCGAAAGAACGTCAACAAGACCGTCCCCGAGACCCTGGCCGCCTTCGAACAGGTGATCGGCCCGGCCCGGGAGGCGGGCCTCGCCGTCCGGGGCTACGTCTCGACCCTCTGGGGCTGCCCCTACGAGGGAGAGGTCGACCCCCGCCGGGGCCTCGAGCTGGCGCGGATCCTTCTGGACCAGGGCTGCTACCAGGTGAGCCTTGGGGACACGATCGGTGTCGGCACCCCGCTCCAGACCCGCCGCATCGTCGAGCTCTTCCTGGCCGAGCTGCCGGCGGAGCAGGTCGCCCTCCATCTCCACGACACCCGGGGCACCGCCCTGGCCAACGTCGTCGTCGGCCTCGAGCTCGGCATCACCACCTTCGACGCATCGATCGGTGGGCTCGGGGGCTGTCCCTACGCGCCGGGGGCCGCCGGCAACCTGGCGACGGAGGACCTCGTCTACACCCTCCACGGCATGGGGGTGGAGACCGGGGTCGACCTCGACCGCCTTTGGCAGGCGGGGCAGGTCGCTCAGACCCTGGTGGGCCACCCGCTCCCGGGAAAGGTGCACAAGGCGGGGGTCCGGTCGTTGAGCCAGTAGCCGACCCGTCATTTGATTTCGCCGTGGGCCCGCCGTACGGACGACGACGCCATGGAACCCTTGTCCACCGCGGTCCTGGCCACCCCGCTCTTCGGGCTGGCCCTGTCCCTCCCGGTCGCGACCCCGCCTGCCGACCTGCGCTCCGCCGTCGATCCCTCCGCGGCCCACTTCGCCCCTCAGGACGACGACGAGGAGTCCGGCGACCTCGGAGAGGACGACCTGGGGGACGACGACGACGACCTCGACGACTTCGACGCGGAGCTCGACGCCGCCCTCGGGGGGGGCGAGGCCGGCGAGGGCGAGCTCGGCGGCGGTGACGCGTATGTCGCCCAGGTTCGGGAACGGGCCCAGCTCGCCAAGATCCATCGGGCCTTCGGGATCGCGACCTGGGCGGCGATGGGCGTCACGCTGGTCCTAGGCAGTGTGCAGTATCACAACCTCTACGGCTCCTTCGCCGGACAGAGCAGCAATCCCTGCGTCGAGGGGCGAGCGATCTTCGGGCAGGACCAGTGCTTCGGCGACCCCTGGCCTCATCTGGCGGGCGCCCTGGTGACCGCGGCGCTCTATACGACGACGTTTTCCCTGTCGATGCTGATGCCGGACCCGGACAACGCGGCGGAAGGCGACACGGACTTCGCCAAGCGACTCCGCCTCCACAAGGCCCTCCGCTGGGTGCATCTGGCGGGGATGGTGGCCCAGTTCGCCCTCGGCGTGGTCATCGCGAACGGCGACGCCTTTGGCCTCGACCGGGCGAACGATTACACGGCGCTCCAGGCCCTCAGCACCGTGCACCTGACCCTCGGAACCATCACCTGGGGCGCCCTGACCTGGTCGGGTGCCCTCATGGGGATGTTCGACTAGCGGGCGGGTCCGAAGGCGACCGGGGCGGACCGCCTCCTCTCTCCGTCTTCGGCCCCGGCCGCCTCCCGGCTCTTGAAAGGGGGAACGGGCTCCGCGTAGCCTCCTCCGGCTCGGATCAGCGGCGGCTCCTCCGCGGGCCCGGGCTCGGTCCGGGCCCCGCCCTCGACGGGTGCTCAAGTTCGGAGATTCCGGACGTTTTCCCGCGGTCGTGAACCCCGAGCGGAACCGGCCCTTGGCCTCGTCGTCACCGTCGTCGACCCCCCACGCCACCGCTCCTCGAGGCACTCCGGGAACTCCGATGGCGCCGCTCACGGTCTCCAACTATCTGGGACTGCTTCAGACCGACCCGGACGACGAGGCCGCCGTCGAAGGGCTGCGCGCCGCGGTCGCCAGCGACGACCCGGCGGTTCGGGGGGACGATCCGGTGCGGCTCATCGAGGCCGCCCGCCAGACCCACGAGGCCCGGAACGAGTTTCGGGCCGCGGCCTGGCTCATCGAGGTGGAGGCCGCCCTGGTCGCCGAGGACGACCCGGAGCTCTTCGTCGCCCTCCAGCGGGAGCTCGGCCGTATCCGCCAGGAGGAGCTTCTCGACGACCCGGGGGCCCGGGAGGCCTGGGGGGCGGCCCTCGCCATGCGCCCCGACGACCCGGAGCTCGAAGCCCGCCTCGCCCAG
>DAPKRP010000717.1:0-3534 GCA_031800515.1 Polyangiaceae bacterium LLY-WYZ-14_1
CCACCCCCCCGCGTCGCCGGGGACGCCGGGACCCGATCCCGATCCTCCAGCGGAACATCTTCGACCACGAGCTCGGTGACCTCACCCGACCGCCGGAGGAACCCGAGGAGGTCGCCGAGGTCGTCGAGGAAGAGGAAACGCCGACCGGCGAGGTGCCCTACTGCGAGGGCAGCATGCGGCTCGCGGGCACGATGGTGCACCCGACCCAGCCGGAGCTCTCCCTCGCGAACATCACCGACTCGACCGGGAGCTCGTTGCTCTACCGGCTGAGCGAGGGGGAAAACCTCGTCGACGGCCGCACCGTCGTCGGGATCTACCCCTTCGCGGTCCACCTGCTGCCGGACGACGGGCAGCGGTGTCGACTGGCGATGTTCGACGAGGAGGCGCCGACGACGGCGACGGTGGCGCGTCGCTCCCGCAGCTCGTCGGACGACGACGACGACGACCGGCGCCGCCGGGGCGGCGACGACGACGAAGACGACGACGACAACGAATACGCCCAGGGCATCACCAAGGTCAGCGATACCCAGTACCGGGTGGACCGCAGTCTGGTCGATCGCCTCCTCGCCAACCAAGCCCAGCTGATGCGGGCGGCGCGGATCATCCCCCACTCGGAAGGCGGCCGGGTGGTGGGCGTCAAGCTCTACGGCATTCGCCGGAACAGCCTGTTCAACCGCCTGGGCATCCAGAACGGGGACATGCTCCGGACGATCAACGGCTTCGACATGACCAGCCCGGACAAGGCCCTCGAAGCCTATTCCCGGCTGCGCACCGCCGACAACCTCTCGGTCAACGTCGTCCGCCGCGGCGAGGCGATGACCCTCGACTACAACATTCAGTGAGACGCCCTGCGTGAGACTTCGGACCGCCATCCCCCTGCTCGTCGCTTCCTTCGCGGTCATGGTGACCGGCCTTGGACTGGCCCACGCCCAACAGGGAGACGACGAAGAAGACAACGCGGACCAGGACTCGATCCGGGTGCCCCCGGGCCGGAACCAGGTCGGGGACGACCCGAGCGTCTCGGAGGCGGTCCGGCGGGCCCGGGAACGCCGGCGCCAGCTGCTCCAGGGCCGTCGCAACAACGCCCAGGAGGTCGCCCCGATCCGTCCCCGCCGGGCCCAGGCGGACCAGCAGCGGGGAGGTGGCGACGACGACGGCCCGGGAGAGGGAGAGCTCCCGGCGGAGATCGAACCCTTCGAGAGCGGCGTCGACTACCGGCCCACGCCTCCCGGTGCCCGGGTCACCTTCAACCTGGAAGACGCGGACCTGCCCGACCTGGTCCGGCTCATCAGCACGATCACCGGCCGCCGCTTCATCCTCCCGGGGAAGGTCCGGAGCATCAAAGCGAGCGTCTTCGCCCCCACGAAGGTGACCGCCGCCGAGGCCTACCAGGCCTTCCTGTCCATCCTGGAGCTCAACGGGATGACCGTCGTGCCCTCCGGGCGCTACCTGAAGATCGTCGAGACCGGCGGGATCGAAAGCGAGCCCATCACCACCTACACGGGGGAGAGCCCCACCCCCCGGGGAGACCGGTACCTCACCCGGCTCCACGAGGTGAACCACATCAGCGCCGACGACGCCGCGACGCTGCTGTCCCGCTTCAAGACGACGGAGGGCAACGTCACCGCCTACGCGCCGACGAACACCCTCATCCTGACGGACACGGGCAGCAACATCCGCCGGATGCTCCGGATCCTGGAAGCCGTCGACCTGCCCCGCACCGGGGAGCAGATCTGGATCGAACCGGTCTACTACGCGAACGCCAGCGAGATCGCCGACCGGCTCGCCGAGATCTTTCCGGTGGGGGAACGCGGCGGGGGCAGCAGCGGCGCCTCCGCCGGGAGCGACAGCTCGTCCCGAAGCGCCCGGGCGCGGGCGGCGGCCCGGCGGCGGCGGTCCCGGAGCTCGGACGACGATGACGCGGCCACCGTCGGCACCCGAAGCAGCGGTTCCCGGATCAGCAAGATCCTTCCGGATGAGCGCACCAACAGCCTGGTCATCCTGGCGACGGAGGGCGCCTACGTCCGCGTCCTCGAGCTCATCCGACGTCTCGACGTCCCCCTCGAAGGGGACGGCCGCATCCACGTCCACTACATCCAGAACGGCGATGCCGAAGAGATCGCCGGCACCCTGCAGAGCCTGATCGGGGGCTCCTCCGGTCGGACCGCCTCCCGGGGCGGCCAACGCGGCGGCCAGTCCGGCGCCGCCGCCAGCGCGACCGCCGCCGCCGGAGGTGGAGACGTCTTCGAGGGGCAGATCCGCATCACCGCCCACACCCCCACGAACGCCCTGGTCATCACGTCCTCGGTCCAGGACTACGCCGCCCTTCGGCGGGTCATCGATCGACTGGACGCGCCCCAGCGGCAGGTCTTCATCGAAGCGGTGATCATGGAGCTCTCGGTCACCCGGTCGAACAGCCTGGGCCTGTCCTTCCACGTGGGCGCGGAGGGCCCGGTGGATGGGGCCCTCGCCCTGGCCGGCTTCCAGGCGGGCAACACGGCGACCCCGTCCCTCTCGCCGGAGCTGCTGACGGGCCTGGCCCTCGGGGTCCGGGGGCCGGACATCCCCCGCTCCCAGGAGCTCATCGGGATCTCCGTGCCGGGCTTCGGCGTGGCGATCAACGCCCTCGCCTCGAGCGGCGACGCGAACGTCCTGTCGACGCCCCACGTGATCGCCCTGAACAACGTCCAGGCGGAGATCACCGTCGGGGAGAACGTGTTCCTCCAGACCTCGGGCATCCCGACCGGCGCCTTCGGGGGCCTCGGCGCCCTGGCCGGAGCCCAGGGTCAGACGGGGCAGGCCGCGGGCCTCGGGAACCTGGCCGCCGGCGGCTTCGCCGGGGCCGGCGGCATCCCCCGGCAGGACATCGGCACCACCATCCGGATCACCCCCCACATCAACGAGAGCGACGAGATCCGGCTGGAGATCGAAGAGGAGATCTCCGAGCGGGGGGCGACGGAGGGCACCCTCGGGGTGGTCTCCATCACCAAGCGAACGGCGACGACGGAGCTCGTAGTGCGGGACCAGCAGACGGTCGTCATCGGCGGCCTGATGCGGGACACGGTGACCACGAGCGAGGACAAGGTGCCGGTGCTCGGGGACATCCCGATCCTGGGCGCCCTCTTCCGGGACACCACCACCTCGACCCAGAAGACCAACCTTCTGCTGTTCCTGACGCCCTACATCATTCGGGGCCCGGAAGACCTCCGGTCCATCTACGAACGGAAGATGCGGGAGCGGCAGGAGTTCATCGACCGCTACTTCGTCTTCGGGGACCAGGAATATCAGCCGGCGATCGACTACGGTCGAACCCGGGGGCTCGTCTCCGAGATCATCAACGAGGTCGACGCGGTGCTCGAAGAGGAGGCGCTGCTCGCCGAAGCGCAGGCCCAGCCTCCCCCGGAGCACATTCCCCGGCCGCCGGTCGGGGAAGGGGTCGAGTTCGAAGAAGAGCTCGAAGACGGCGACGTCGTCATCACCCCCGAGTCCGTCGCCCCCCAGGAATCCGAGCCGGAGGACGACGAAGAACGGGAG
>DAPKRP010000718.1:0-3226 GCA_031800515.1 Polyangiaceae bacterium LLY-WYZ-14_1
CGGTGCCGCAGCAGGAAGCCGGCCAGCCGCACCGCCAGGTGGTTGAACAAGCGATGGCAGCCATGGCTCGTCCCGCCGACGATCGACTGATAGCTCACCGACCCGTGGGTTCGGATCCCCTCGTCGATGAGGTCCTCGTCGGCGACGGATCCGGCGGCCGCATCGCCGGCCCGCCGATGGTGCACCAGCATCGCCAGACCGTAGGCGGAGCGGTAGCTCGGGCCGAAGAGGCTGTGGTTCGGCACCCAACGGCCGGTGCGCGGATCCCTTCGGACGAGCTCGTCGTCCGGGGTGGCCCGGGGGGGCAGCCAGGCGGGGGAGACGATCAGATCCCGCCAGATCCGCTCCCCTGGTGGAGAGCTCTTGTAGGCCATCCGCACCCCGCCGGGCCCCGCGTCCTCTCGCTTCCAGCCGCCGATGGTGGTCGCCCAGCGCACCAGGGCCACCCGTTCCCCATCATGGTCGACGACCAGTCGGAAGGACGGTCGGCGGCGGATGGGCTGGCGGCGGCGCCGCCCCTGATAGTCGTAGGGTGGGTCATACCAGACGTCCCCCCGGTCGATGATCCCGCGCAGGTCGAGGTCGTCGGAATACCAGTCCGGGACCGGCGGTAAGGGCAAGGTCGCTCGGCGTTCGGCGAAGCCGGGCCGTCGCCGAAGGTCGGCCGCGGTCGCCGCCGGGTCGCGCCAGCCCAGGGCGACGGCGGCGGCTTCCGTCGCCGCGGAGACCAGGTCCGGCGCCCCGGGGATCGACGCCACCTTCGGGTCGTCGTCACCCGGAGCCCTCGCCGGGCGCATCGGTCGGGGGTCGAGGACCCGACCCAGGACCTGCGGTCGTTCCCCGCGGGCGGAGCCGTCCTCGAGAATGCCCAGGGCGTCGACCACCCGCTCCCGAAGGCTGCGGAGCACGGCTCTGTAATCGAGCTCTCGGCTGTCGAGGGCCAGCGTCTCCCGGGTCGGCTCGTCGAGGATGCCGTTCGAGATCAAGAAGTGACGTCGCTGCCAGTCGGCGAGGGCGGTGCGGGTCTCCGGATCGAGGACGCCGGATTCGAAACGGCCATCGGCGAGCAACCCATCGCAGACCAGGTGGCCCTGGGCGGCGCGGATCGCATCGACCTCCGGGGCGAGCTCGTCCAGGCGTCGGAAGAAGCGGGCGAGCTCCGCACCGTGCTCGGCCCGGAGGGCGGCGACCCCGGTTACCTCCTTGGCCCGTACCTCCGCCGCGAGCTTCGCCCGGATGAAGCGAACCTCTTTCCGGCGCCGGCGCTGCCCCGGCAGGTCGGCGGCGGTCAGCGCCCCGGAGAGCTCCGTGAGGTCGGCCCCTTGCCCGTCGTCGACGGCGGCGTGGCAGGCGTGGGCGTCCTCGTCGAGGAGACGCTCCCGAAGGACGCGGAAGGTGGGGAAGATGCCGAAGAGCTCCAGATAGCGCTCCCCTTCGATGGGCTCTCCGTCCTCGGTCTCCGCGGGTCGCTCGTCGGCCAGGGCGAGGAGGGTCTCCCGGTAGGGCTGCGCCCCGACCTCCCCGAGCTCGGGGGCCTCGGCGAAGGCATGGGGTGCCCAGTCGTCGGAGAGGTCCACCACCACGGGGACGAGCCCGTCCGCCGCCTCGGGGACCCCCAGCCCGCTCGAGGGGGCCTCGTCGTCGACGTCGTCGTCGTCGCTGGCGCCCGGCGCCGCTTCCTGGTCGTGGTCGGCGTCGTCGCCGGGTGCCTCGGACCCGTCGGCCGCGGGCTCCTCCGGCTCGGCGGCGGAGCCTTTCCCGGTCTGGCCCGACCCGTCTCCGTCGGGATCGGGCCTTGGCGCCTCGGACGCTCCGGCGCCGCCCCCGGAGGGCTCCTGCTCGCACCCGAAGAGCCCGAGGATCGGCAGCCCCAGGAGGAGGAGCGCCCGGCGGAGGGACCGGCCATGCAGCGACACCCTATACCGTGTCGACTTCGATGCGGTTTCGCCCGCCGTGCTTGGCCCGGTAGAGCGCCCGGTCGGCGGTCGCGATGAGCTCGGCGACGTGGGCCAGCTCCCGCGGCTGCCAGGCGACCGCCCCACCGACGCTGACGGTCACCCGGTCGCCGACCGGCGAGCTCGGGTGGGGGATCTCCGTCGCCTCCACCGCCTTCCGCATGCGTTCCGCCACGGCTCCGACCCCCATCTGCTCGGTGGCGGGCAGGATGACGGCGAACTCTTCGCCGCCGTAGCGGGCGACCAGATCGCCGGGCCGTCGCGCCTCCCGCGCCAGCGTCTGGGCGACCGTGCGGATCACCCGGTCCCCCGCCGGGTGACCGGCGGCGTCGTTGTAGGCCTTGAAGGCGTCGATATCGATCATCAGCACCCCGAGGGGCACGTCGTCCCGCTGGGCGCGCCGCCATTCCTCGTCGAAGCGCTCGTCGAAGACCCGACGGTTGCAGAGCTCGGTCAGGGCGTCCCGGGTCGCCTCGAGCCGGAGCTGGGCGTTCGCGGCTTCGAGGCGACGCTGGCTTTCCTCCAGTGCAAGCTCGGCCGCCTGAAGCTCTTCGACCCGGGCGGAGAGGTCCCGGTAGAGACGGCCGACCCGCTCTTCGAGACGGCGGTAGCGCGCCGCGTCCCGGAGCTCGACGAAGGTGACCCGCTGGCCCCGGTGGACCGCGTGGAAGCAGCGGCGTTGCGCGGCGCGCCGCCCGCCCCCGGCGAGCACCAGGGTGACCGGGTGAAAGCCGTCCGGGGTCGGGTCGTCGTCCTCCGGCTCCCCGGCTGGGCCGAGCTGGCCTGCCGCGGGCGCCCCCGGGCGTTCATCCCCTGGTTCGCCTCCCGGCGGCTCCCGGACGAGGTCGTGGATCGACGTCTCCCGGAGCGCTTCTTCCTCCCGCCCGAGGAGCGCGGCCGCCGAGGGGTTCGCGGCGAGGATCCCACCCGCCGGAGAGACGACCAAGAGGGGGGCGGGGCTCGCCCGGAACAGGAGATGGTAGATCTCGGTCCCCCCAGCGAGCTGGCGCCGCGTGTCCTCCGGCGAGCCGTCTCCCGGCCCGACCGCGTCCTCTGGCGGGTCGGGGGTCTGACCCCGGTCGCGCTCTCCGAGACCCATGACGTTCGCCGCCGGAATGTAGCAGCCCGTACCGGGCCTGGCTTGGTCCTTGAATAGGGACCCCTGGGCAGCCGCCGTCGCCGCAGAACGGGGCCGCCCGGGACCCGCGGCGCGGGGTGCGGCCGGGGGGAGCGGCCCGGTCCTACCGGTCAGCCGCCGGTCAGCCTCCGCT
>DAPKRP010000719.1:0-5318 GCA_031800515.1 Polyangiaceae bacterium LLY-WYZ-14_1
GGCGCCGCCTCCCGCCGGGTCGGGTCCCCGCCGAGGTCCCGGACACCCTCCGCGCGGCGCGGCTCCCGAGAGGCCCGGTCCGCCGCCGCGCCCGACGGCGGCCGGGGCGCCGCCTCCGCCGCGCGACGACCCCGGGTCGCGCTCCGGTCCCGGAGGTCCTCCGCCGTGACCTGGGCCAGGGCGCCGAGCTCCCCCGACGGACCATCGTCTTCGGCGCTGCCCGGCGACGCGGCGGCGGTTCCCCGGCCGTCGGCCTCCCGGGGTGCGGCCCCCGGCGCACCTTGGGCGAGCGCTTTGCTCGCGTCCGCCTCGTCGGTGACGGCCTCTTCCTCCGGGCCCGCCGACGGCGCCGTCCCCGGCCGGGGCCGACCCGCCCGGGCGAGCTCTTCCGGCGCCGGGGTGTACGAGGGGACCGCCTCCCCCATCGGGTCCGGCGCGACGCTGACGGAGCCGGCCTCGGGAAGGGCGGCGCGCTGGTCCGTCGGCCGGAGCGCCCAGACCCCCAGGGTGACGACCAGAACCGTCAACGTCGCCATGGTGACCTGGGGTCGCATCGCCAGGGCACCGAGCTTCTGGACGAGTCGGTCCCAGAAGCCGCCCTCCTCGACCGCCCCGGGGTCCCCCCGCCGGCGCTCCGCCGCGGGCCGCACCGCCGCCGCTCGGGCCCGGGCGGCCGCCATCACGACGGCGTCGATCTGCCGCGGCGGCTCGACCTCCGGCAGCTCGTCGGCCCAGGCGAGTCCCTCCGCCAGCACGGTGAACTGCCGTTCACAATCGGGGCACCGTTCCAGGAGCCCGTCGATCCGTCGGCGGAGGTCGGCGTCCCCGGCCCGATGGGCGTCCACCAGGTCGACCAGGCGTGCCTCGCAGTCGGCACAATCGAGGGCGCTCGGGTTCACGTCAGCTCTCGGGCGTAGTCTTCGTGCTCCGCCAGGGCGGCTTGGAGCCGCTCGAGGGCGTAGCGCATGCGGCTCTTGACCGTGTTTTCAGGCACGCCGACGACGGCAGCGATGTCCTTGAAGGGCATGTGCTGCAGGTGGCGCAGCAGGAAGACCTCGCGCTGCTCCGGCGGGAGGGCCTCGACGGCGGCGGAGATCCGGGCGCCGACCCGCTTCGACTCCGCGCGCCGCTCGGCCCCGAGGTCCGGTGCCGCCACCCGTTCCCCGAGCAGGGGAGCGGCGCCGCCCCCGGCGAAGGCGGGGCCGGCCACCGGCGCGTCCAGGGACGGGTGGCGGCGGAGGGCATGCTTGCGGCCAGCGTCGACACAGAGGTTCCGCGCGATGGTGTAGAGCCAGGTGGAGAAGCGGGACTGGTGCTGAAAGCTCCCGGCGGACTGGACGACCCGGAGGAATGTTTCTTGCGTGAGGTCCTGTGCGCGGTCCCGGTCCCGCGTGGAACGAAGTAGGAAATTGAACACAGGTCGGCGATATCGCTCGAGCAGCACCTCGAAAGCCGAGGCGTCCCCGTCGTTGAAGGCGGCCAGGAGCGTCTCGTCGGACGCCGGGGACGGCTCCCCCTGGCTCACGAGGGCCCAGCTCCGGGCGTGAGAGCTTCTGGACTCGAGGATGTGAGACGTGCAGGTCGCAACGAAGATCTACCCAGAAGCGATCTACCCGGAAGCGCTCCCCCCACCGCCCGGGGTGACGCCGGCCGGCGACGGCGGGAGTGTAACGCCGGAAGCCCTCGGTTCTCGTCCCGCTTCGGTACGGCGGGCCCGGGTACCCCTTCACGCCTCGGCAAACAACCCGAAAACCCTGGATGTCCGGGTGGGTCCGCCCTTTGACCCCCCGGATGTGCCTTGCTACAGGCCTGTGCGAGGTCACTCGCGGCGGTCCGTGGCTGAGACCGACCTGACCGGTACGGGGTGAAGATCATGCGCGATTCGATCCTGCCCTGGACGGCCTCGACCGTCCTTCGAGTGACCCTGGCGGTCGCCGTTTCCTTGGCCCTCGCCGCCGCCTGGTCGGTCCCGTCCGCCGCCGCTCAGGCGGAGGGCGACGATGCGATGGCCGGCGACGGGGCCGCTGGCGATGCGACGGCCGGCGACGGGATGGCCGGCGACGACGACGACGACGCCTTCGACGACGCCCCCGACGGCGGGGACGACGGCGGCGATGCCTTCGACGACGAGCTCGGGGGTGGCGCCGGCGGCCCCGCGGCGGCGGGGACGCCCGGGACCACCACCACCAGCGCCGCGCCGGAGCAGGACGCGATGGACGCCGGCACCTACGCGGTGCGCCTGCGGGACCTGGAACAGCGCATCAACGAGCTCAAGGAGCAGATCTTCCGCTCCAAGGCCCGGCTCTCCCTGCTGGCCGAGACGGTGCTGCAGGGGGTCGTCGCCGGGGCCCAGGTGGTGCTGGTCCACGAGAACAAGATGTCCAGCTCCTACAAGCTGGTGAAGGTCGTCTACGCCCTCGACGGCGCCCAGATCTTCAACCGGGCGGACGAAGAGGGGGAGCTCGGGGACCGGGAGCAGTTCGAGGTCTACAACGGCAGCATCGTGCCCGGAGAGCACACCCTGACCGTGAACCTCGAATACCGGGGTCACGGCTACGGCATCTTCTCCTACCTGAAGGGCTACCGCTTCCGGGTTCGGTCGAACTACCAGTTCACCGCGCCGGAGGGGCGAGGCGTGACGATTCGGGTGGTCGGCTACGAGAAGGGCGGGCCGACGGCGCCCCTCGAAGAACGCCCCGCGGTCCGCTACGTCGAACGCGTTCAGGACCGGGCGGAAAGCGCACCCCCGGCCGTCGTCGAGGACGCGGAGGCCCAGTGATGGGGGGCAGGCTCCCCGGGAACGCGGTCGCCCTGTTCGGGGTCGTCGCGGTCGTCGGGGTGGCGGCCCCGGCCCTCCTGCGCCCGGGGGCGGCGGCGGCGCAGGACCTCGACCGGCTCCGACGAAGCCTGACCGACATCGAAGGCCAGGCCGCCGCCCTGGACGCCTCCACCCTGGTGCAGCGGAACCTCCGGGGAGACACCTACGTCGAAGAGCGGCTGACCGACGGGGAGCTCTACTACCGGCTCCAGGACTATCTGCGGGCCAGCATCATCTTCACCGACATCGTCGAAAACTACCCCGGGCACCGGGCCTATCCGGATGCCCTCTTCCTGCTGGGGGACGCCCTCTACAAGGCGGGGGACTTCCTCGGCGCGCGCACCCGGTTCCGCCAGATCCTCGAAAACTCGTCGAGCCCCGGCTTCGGCCCCTACGTGCAGCAGTCCCTGGGCCGGCTCATCGAGATCGCCGTCCGCACCCGGGACTTCTCCGGGATCGAAGACTACTTCGCCCGGCTGAGCCGACTGCCCAGCCAGGAGATCGAATCGTCGACCTCCTACTTCCGGGCGAAGTACCTGTACACGAAGTCGGTGCCCTCGGACGCCGAGATCCAGGAAGCGGCGGAGACGGGCACGGTGCCCCCGCCGCTGGACCTCACCGGCCTGGAACAGGCCAAGCAGTCCTTCGAAGCGGTCCAGGAGGGCAGCCCCTACTACCCCCAGGCCCGGTACTTCATCGGGGTCATCCATACCCGCCGGGGTCAGTTCCCGGAGGCGATCGAAGCCTTTGGTCGGGTGCTCCGGGCGCCGGCGACCAGCCCGGACCAGCAGAAGGTCATCGAGCTCGCCTACCTGTCCCTCGGCCGTCTCTTCTACGAGACGGACCAGCTCGAACGGGCGATCGAGGCCTATCAGAACATTCCCCGGACCTCCTCCGACTTCGACGTCGCCCTCTACGAGATCGCCTGGGTGCACATCCGCCGGGGGGACTCGACCCGGGCCGAGCAGGCCCTCGAGATCCTGGCCGTCGCCTCCCCGGACAGTCGCTTCATCCCCGACGGCCGGGTCCTCCGGGGGAAGCTGCTTCTCCGGAACGGTGAATTCGACGACGCGGAAGAAGAGTTCCGCGACGTGCGGGCGCAGTTCGGCCCGGTCCGGCGATCCCTCGACCGGGTGATCGAAGAGCACGAAGACCCGCAGCGTTACTTCCGGGAGCTGGTGCGGGAGAACCTCGACGCCTTCGACCCGGACCGCTTCATCCCGGAAGAAGCCCGGCGCTGGGCCTCGATGGAAGGGGACATGGACCGGGCCCTCGGCGCGCTGGGGGACCTCAGCACCGCCCGGCGAATGGTCCGGGAGACGGACGACCTGGTCCAGCGCCTGTCCGGCGCCCTGTCCTCCCCGAACCGGGTCAACGTCTTCCCCAACCTGCGACGGGAACGGGAGCGCACCACCGCGCTCCGGAACCGCTTGTTCCGGGTCCGCCGGGAGCTCATCGCCGCCCAGGAACGCCAGGTCGGCGACCAGACGGGGGAGCTCGCCGCCCTCCGGGACCAGCGTCGCGCCCTCGAACGGGACCTCTCCGACGTGCCGACGGAATCGGAGGACTTCGGCGCCCGCAACGACGAGCTGCTCGGCCGCTACCGGCGCCTCGAGCGCACCCTCCGGGACCTCGAGGTCGAGCTCCTCGGCATCGAAGCGCGGATCACGGCGACCAGCCAGTTCATGGCGTCGACCATGGCGGAACGGGATCCCTCCGGCGTCGCCACCATCGAGAGCGAGCTCGCCACCCAGCGGGCGGCGGTGGACGCCTACCGGGATCAGATCGACGGCCTTCGCCGGCAGATCGAAACCGGTCGCCTGCAGGTCGGGGTCGGCGACGTCCGCTACCAGCGGGACGACGAGAGCCGGGCCCGGTACAACGCTCTGGTCGAAGAAGAACGGCGGGTCGCCGCCCGGGCGGGGGGCCAGGGCACCACCGCCTACGACGAGCTCTTCCGCCGCATCGCCGTCGTCGAGCGCCAGATCGACACCCACGACGCCGCCATCGACCGGGCCGTGGCCGAGGAAACGGCGGAGATGCGCCGGGTGATCACGGAAGAAACGGGCAAGCTCGACCTCTACCGGGGCGCCCTGGTGGAGCTCGAAGAAGAAGCCGAAGAGGTCGTCGGGGCGGTGACCTTCAGCAACTTCAACGACGTCCGGCAACGCTTCTACGACCTGGTGCTCGAAGCCGACGTCGGTCGCGTCGACGTCGCCTGGGCCCGGCGGGAAGAACACCGGCTGCGGGTGGATCTCCTCAACCGGGAGCGCACCCGGGAGATCCAGGCCCTCGACGACGAGTTCCGGGACATCCTCGACGAGCGGTCCGACGACGAGCTCGAGGCCGGAGGACCGTGATGAACAGGAGTCCCATCGGCCACGACCGCCCCACCACCGCTGGCCTCGGACCTTTCCGGGGACGGGCGTTCCCCATCGTCCCGCCCGCCGGTGCCCTCGTCTTCCCGCTGGCCCTGGCGGCTTGGATCGCAGGCGGCGGC
>DAPKRP010000720.1:0-4070 GCA_031800515.1 Polyangiaceae bacterium LLY-WYZ-14_1
GCACCGTCGCGAGCAGCTTGCGGCTCGTCTCCTGGGCCTCCTGGGCACGTCCTTCGATCGTCCGGAGGGCCCGGGCCGCCGTGGCGAGGACCGGATGGGCGGGAGGGTCCCCGTCCGCGTCCACATCCCGCTGCGCCCGCCCCGCGAGACCGGAGATCGCGCCGAGGGCGTTCGCCACCTCGTGGCTCACCTCGGCGGCGACCTGGACCGCCGCTCGGTGGCGTTCGACCTCGGCCCCGCCGGCGGTGCGCCCGGGCACCAGCAGCAGCCGCGCCCGGCCTTCCCGCTGCGGGGCGACGAGGCAGACCCAGCCGTCGTCCCCGAGGCGGATGCTCCCGCGAAGTCCCCGTCGGCGGGCCGACTCCACGAGCCGGGCCAGGGGGCCTCGGGTCGGGGCGTCGTTCTCCAGCCCGACGATCACCAGGGCCGCGTCGACGAGGTCCGTCCAGTGATGTCCCCGCAGCAGCGCCAGCCCGGCATCGTTGACGCGGATCCGACCCCGGCTCGATTCCTCCAGCAGCGGGAATCCAGCCTCGGCGGCGATCCAGGCAGCAGGGTCCGTCGGCATCGAAAATTCCGCTCCCACCCAAGTTAGACATTCGGGAACGTGGTGGTCAAACCGGCGTGACGTTTTCGTGGGCCCCTCGCTTCGAGCCCCGACCGGCCGGCCCGCCCTCGGGGACCATCCGCGCCGGTTCGAACTTCCCGCTCGGGGGACTAGGCTGCCCGCCGTGTCCGGACCTGACGAGCGGGACAAGGCCGCGCCCCTGGACCTCGAGGCGATTCGGCGGTTCGCCGCCCTGGCCCGCATCCGGGTCGACGATGCGGCGGAGTCGTCGCGGCTGCAGCGGGAGCTCGGGGCCATCCTGGGCTACGTCGAGGTCCTTCGACGGATCCGAGACGAGGAGCCCGCCGGGGACGATCCGGGCGGAGAGGTCGTCTCGAGTGGGTTTCGGGACGACACGGTCGCACCTTCCCTCCACAGGGAAGAAGTGCTCCGGGGCGCGCCGGACGGGGACCCGGCGGGGGGATGGGTGCTGGTCCCCGGCTGGCGCCGGAGCGGCCGCTCGTGAACGCCGACGATCCCCTCGGGGGCGGGGTCCGACGGGTCCGCGCTCGGTTGCTCCGCCGGGAGCTCTCCGCCGTCGAGCTCGCCCGGATGGCCCTCGATCGCGCGGAAGCCGAGGAGCATGGGGCGTTCCTTTACATCGACAGGGAAGGGGCCCTCGCCGCCGCGGCCCAGGTGGACCGGACGCTGTCCCGGGGCGAGGCGCCGGGGCTTCTCGCCGGGATCCCCCTCGGCCTCAAGGACAACCTGACGACCCGGGGGCTCCCGACGACCTGCGGCTCCCGCATGCTCGCGGGCTACCTGCCGCCGGAAGACGCGGTCTGCGTCGCCCGGGCCCGGGCGGCCGGCGCGGTCGCCGTGGGCAAGACCAACCTCGACGAGTTCGGTATGGGGTCGAGCACGGAGCACTCCGCCTACGGGCCGACCCACAACCCCTGGTCCCCGGACCGGGTGCCCGGCGGTTCCTCCGGAGGCTCTGCGGCCGCCGTCGCCGCCGGCGTGGTCCCCATCGCCCTCGGCACGGACACGGGGGGCTCGGTCCGTCAGCCGGCGGCCTATTGCGGGGTCACGGGCCTGCGCCCGACCTACGGCCGGGTCTCCCGCCGGGGTCTCGTGGCCTTCGCCTCGTCCCTGGACCAGGTCGGTCCCCTCGGCCGGACCGTCGACGATTGCCTCTGGCTGTTGGCGGCGATCGAGGGGGTCGACCCCGGGGACGCCACGAGCCGCCCCTGGCCGCCCGGGGCCCGCGCCGCGGAAGACGCCCTCGCCGACGGCGCCGGGGACGAGCCTCCGGATCCCCCGTCCTTCGCCGGCCGGCGCATCGGGCTGCTCGAAGGCTGGCTCGCCAAGGCGGAGCCGGCGGTGCGGGCCGGGGTCGAGGCCACCGCCCGGGCTCTCGCCGACGCCGGGGCCGAGGTGGACCCCGTCTCCCTCGACGCCGACGGCCTCGCCGTCGCCGCCTACTACGTCCTCGCCCCCGCCGAGGCGTCGAGCAACCTGGCGCGCTTCGACGGGATGCGCTTCGGTCACCGGGCCGCGGCCCCGGACCTCGAGGGCACCTACGAGGCGAGCCGGGCCGAGGGCTTCGGGGTCGAGGTGCGTCGCCGGATCGTCCTCGGCACCTTCGTCTTGAGCGCCGGCTACGCCGAGGCCTACTACGAGCGGGCCCGACGGGCCCGGGCGCTCCTCCGGAGGGAGCTCTTGGCCGCCCTCCGGGACCATGACTTCCTCCTTGGCCCGACCGCCCCGGGAGCCGCCTTCCGCCTCGGCGAAAAGCTCGACGACCCTCTGTCGATGTACCTGACGGACGTCTTCACCCTGCCGGCGAGCCTCGCCGGGCTGCCCGCCCTCTCCGGCCCCGCCGGGCTCGATCCCGCGGGGTTGCCGGTGGGCTGGCAGCTCCTCGGGCGGCCTTTCGACGACGTCGGCCTGCTCGAGGCGGGTCGGGCGGTGGAGACGCGCCTGGGTCCCCCCGCCTCGCCGCCCCGCCGGGACCGGGGGAGCCGATGAGCGGAGCGCTGGCCGGGGATGGCGCCGGTGGCTGGGAGACCGTGGTGGGGCTCGAGGTCCACGCCCAGCTTCGGACCCGCAGCAAGCTCTTCTGCGGATGCCCGGCGGACTACCACGGTCGTCCCCCGAATACCCAGACCTGCCCGGTCTGCCTGGGGCTGCCCGGCGCTCTGCCGGTGGTGAATCGGGCGGCGGTGGAGATGGCCGTGCGGCTCGGCCTCGCCCTCGGCTGCGGGATCGACGACGCCTCCGTGCTCGCCCGGAAGAACTACTTCTACCCCGACCTGCCGAAGGGCTACCAGATCTCCCAGTACGCGCTCCCCATCGATCGGGGGGGCTTCCTCGACCTCGACGATGGGGCGGAGGACGACGGGGCCCAGGACGATGGGGCGGAGGACGACGCAGCAACGTCGAGGGGCGATGGCGACCACCCGGCGACGAGGGGTCGGCGCGTTCGCCTCGCCCGGGTCCACCTCGAAGAGGACGCCGCCAAGACCTCGTCGAGCCCCGACGGGCGGACCCGCGTCGATTTCAACCGGGCTGGTGTGCCCCTGCTCGAGATCGTGAGCGAGCCGGATCTCCGGGGTGGCGCCGAGGCGGAACGCTACCTCCGCCAGCTCCGGGAGCTGGTCCTCGCCCTAGAAATCAACGATGGGAACCTCGAGGAGGGGTCGTTTCGCTGCGATGCGAACGTCTCCGTGCGCCGGCGGGGCAGCGACCGCCTCGGGACCCGGGTCGAGCTCAAGAACCTGAACTCGATGCGGTTCGTGCGCCTCGCCATCGAGCACGAGGCGGTCCGGCAGGTCGCCGTCCTCGAAGCCGGTGGCGAACTCGCAGCGGAGACCCGAGGCTGGGACGAGGCTCGGGGCGAAACCGTCTCCCTCCGGACCAAGGAGGAGGCGATGGACTACCGGTACTTCCCCGACCCGGACCTGCCCCCCCTGACGCTGCCCCCGGGGCTCGTGGAGGCGGAGCGGGCGGCCCTTCCGGAGCTTCCGACGGCCCGACGCCGGCGCTGGCGCCGGACCCTCGGCCTGACCCCGGAGGACGCCCGGACCCTCGGCGCCCACCCAGGCCTCGCCGCCGCCTTCGAGGAGGGGGTCGCCGCCCTTCGTCGGGCGGCCCCGGAGCTCGCCCCGGCGGACGCCGGGAAGCGGGTGGCCAACTTCGTTCAGGCGGAGCTCCTTCGATTCACCGCGGTGGACGGCCTCGCGGTCGCGCTGCCCGTCCCGCCGAAGCAGGTGGGCCAGCTGCTCGGTCTGGTCGCCGACGGCACCCTCAGCGGGAAGCTCGCCAAGCAGGTCCTCGAGGAGATGCGGACCACCGGGCGTTCCCCCGGGGCCATCGTCGACGCCCGGGGCCTTCGGCGCCTGGCGGACCCGGCTGCCCTCCGGGCCCTGGCCGGCCCCGTGGTCGATGCCCATCCCCGCCAGGCGTCCCAGTTCCGGCAGGGCAAGACGAAAGTGCTGGGATTCTTCGTGGGGCAGGTGAT
>DAPKRP010000721.1:0-4531 GCA_031800515.1 Polyangiaceae bacterium LLY-WYZ-14_1
CCGAGGGCGAGGCCGAGGGCGCCCCCCGCCAGGCTGGCCGCATCCGCCAGGGCGGCCCCGAAGCGGCGCCCCGCCGGAGGGGGCGTCTGCCGGTGCCGGCGTGCCCCGGGGTGGACGTGGACGCCGGGGGACGCGTCGGCCGGGGCGAGGGGGGGCGATGGCGGTGTCGAGGGTCCGATGGAAGGCGAGGTGGTCACGGGGGCGCTCCTTCCCGACGGGGGTGGGACGAGGATGGAGGGTCCGGCGGCGTCCGGCGCTTACCGGCGGTCGCCGGCGCGGATCATCACGAACCGCACGGTCCGCTCATCGCTCCGCGGGCGCCTCGGTTGCTTCCGCCGCGGCCGCGAGGGGCGCCCTTTCCCTTCGAGGGGCAGGAAGAGTTCCTATCGCCGCCCAGACACGGCGGCAGGACCAGGCTCGCTCGGGGGTCAACCTTGCGCCCCCCGGAGCCGGTACCTATAGACACCGCTGGTTTGGCCGGGGTTCTTCCACCCTGCGCCGAGAACGTGGTGCCCGACCGGAACGACCCGCTCCCGATCCTGACCGACCCGCCCGGCGCGTCGCCGTCGTGCTCGGGGGAGCCGACCTCGTCCGGAACGAAGAACGACGGAGACGCCGGCGACGACCTGCTGACCACCGGCGACATGGCCCGGGTGACGGGCTGCACCCTTCGGACGATCCGCTTCTACGAGGAAGCCGGGCTACTCCAGCCCGTCTCCCGGAACGGCGGCGGTCATCGCCTGTTCGCCGAACGCCAGGTACAGCGGCTCCAGCTCATCCTCGACCTCCGGGAAGCCGGCCTTTCCCTGAACGACATCAAGCGGCTCTTCGAGCTCAAGCGCCAGTGCATGAGCCCGGAGGAAGCCAGCGCCAAGATGAGCCACATCCTCGAGTCTCAGGTCGAAGAGATGCAGCGGAAGATCCGCACCCTGCGTCGCCTTCGGGACGAGCTCGCGTCCACCGTTTCCGTGATCAGCGAGTGCGCCAGCTGCGAAGACGTCGCCTTCCCGTCCCGTTGTGGCCGTTGCGAGGTCCTCGACCGACCCCATCTCCCCCGGGCGGCGCGCCTGCTCTGGAAGGACTGATCCTCCAGGCCACCGACCGGATGCGGCGAATGGCGCCGGTACGGTCCGGAATGGGCCGAAGCCCTTTCCGAGCACCCTGCTAGAGTCGACGCGTGGACGCGACGGACAACCCGCCACTGTCCGACGAGGAGCTCGCCGAGCTGCCCGTCTTTCCGCTGCCGAAGCTGGTCTTTTTCCCCGGAACGAATCTACCGCTCCACATCTTCGAGCAGCGCTACCGGGACATGGTCGAAGACGCCTTGTCCGTCGGGCCAGCGGTGATGGCGGTGACGATGCTACGGTCGGCCCCCCAGGCGGACTACGTGGGTCCTCCGCCCATCGAGCTCGTCGCGGGCGTCGGGCGCATCGTGGACCACGAATCGCTTCCGGACGGGCGCCACAACATCGTACTGAGCGGGGTGGCTCGGGTCCGCCTCGACGAGCTCCCGATGGGGGACAAGCGGTACCGGCGGGCCCGGGGGACGGTGCTGCGAGACGAGGTCGACCCGGCGGGCGTTCCGGAATCGGACCGGCTGGCCTTGTTCGCCTGCGCCTCGGAGATCGTGCGCATCATTCGCCGGGAACACCCCGATTTCGACCTCGGTGTCTCGCCGACGGATCCCCCGAGCCGCATGGCGGATACCATCGCCGACCGCTTCATCTCCGACGTCGCCCTGCGCCAGCGGCTGCTGGAAACGACGGACGTCACCCAGCGTATCCGTGTCGTCACGGACGCCGTCGGCGAGCTCATGGCCATGCTCTCGGGGCGCAACCAGCGCGGCGGCTGGGTCGACTGAACCCCCGGCCGCGCCCCTATCCGGACGCCGCCCCAACGGCCAGAAGCTATTCCGCGTCCATGCGGGAACCGGTCGGGCGCACGACCTCGATCCGCGGCTCGTCGTCGCTCGGGGTCTCCCGGGCATCGCCGGGAGAGGGTTCCTCCGGGGCGAGGGCCTCGGCCTTCGCGGAGGACAGGTGGCCCATCCGGACCTGCTTGGTCAACAGATAGCCCTTCGAGTGAGGGTTGGCCTCGACCAGGATGGGGAGTCGGCGGGTGATCTGGACGCCTTCTGCGCGGAGGGCGTCGATCTTGGCGGGGTTGTTCGTCATGAGGGCGATGGACCGCACCCCCAGATCCTCGAGCATGACCGCGGCGTCGTGGTAGCGCCGCAGATCATCCGCGAACCCGAGGGCCCGGTTCGCGTCCACGGTGTCGAGGCCCCGACTCTGGAGGGCGTAGGCCCGGATCTTGTTGCCCAGCCCGATCCCCCGGCCTTCCTGCCTTAGGTAGATCACCAGACCGCGCCCCTGCTCACCGATGGTCCGGAGGGCCAGGTCCAGCTGCTCCCGGCAGTCGCATTTGTAGGAGTGAAGCACCTCGCCGGTGAAACACTCCGAGTGCACCCGGACCGGGAGGTCTTCCGCCCCGGCGACGTCTCCGCGAACGATCGCGACGTGCTCTTCTTCCGCTGCCGCGTCCCGATAGATGACGACGCGGAGATTTCCGTATTCGGACGGAACCTCCGCCTCGGAGTAGCGTTTCACCGTCGGTGGGGAGAGAGCGGGCAACGGGCCTCGGGTCAGCGTGGATCGGAATCCGCCGGGCGTCCGGCGAAGTTCTTGCAGCGGGATGTAGGGTACGGGGAAACCGAGTCAAGAACGGCCGGGGGACGCCTGCTGGCCGTCAGTCTCGGGCCGCCTGGGCGCGCAGGAGCTCTGCCTGCGCGTGGTTCTTGAGCGCCCGGTGCAGCTCGTCCAGGTCGCCGTCCACGATGCCTTCGAGCTTGTGGAGGGTTAGCCCGATGCGATGGTCCGTCACCCGGTTCTGGGGATAGTTGTAGGTCCGAATCTTCTCCGCGCGGTCGCCGCTACCCACCATGCCACGACGCTCGGCGCTGATCGCCTCCGCTTGCTGCGCCCGTTCCCGCTCGAGGAGGCGCGCGCGGAGCACCTGGAGGGCCCGGGCCTTGTTCTTGATCTGGGAGCGCTCGTCCTGGCACTTGACGATGAGCCCCGAGGGCTTGTGCTGGATCTGGACCGCCGAGTTCGTCGTGTTCACGCCCTGACCGCCCGGGCCGCCCGCCGCGGCGATGTGGACCTCCAGGTCTTCGTCCCGGATCTGAACGTCCACTTCGTCCGCTTCCGGAAGGACCGCGACGGTCGCCGTCGACGTGTGGACCCGACCCTGGGTCTCCGTCGCCGGTACCCGCTGAACTCGATGGACTCCCGCCTCGAACTTGAGGTCTGAATACACGTGGTCCCCCCGGACCGAAGCGACGACCTCCTTGAAGCCGCCCGCGCTCGCCTCGCTGGACGACAGGAGCTCGACGCGCCAGCCCCGGCGTTCCGCGTAGCGACCGAACATCCGGAACAGGTCGGATGCGAACAGCGCCGCTTCCTCGCCGCCTGCCCCAGCGCGGATCTCGAGAATGGTGTCTCGCTCGTCGTGGGGATCCTTCGGCAGCAACAACAGCTCGAGCTGCGCTTCGAGCCGGCCCCGCTCCTCGTCGAGCTCCCGGAGGGACTCGGCGGCGAGCTCCCGGAGCTCCGGGTCGTCCAGGGCTTGCCGGTCTTCCTCGGTCCGACGTTCGACGTCTCGAAAGCGCTCGTAGGTCGCCACCAGCTCGGCGAGCTCGGACCGTTCCTTGTTCAGCGACTGGAAGCGGTTCGTGTCTCCGATGACCTCGGGGCGGCAGAGCAGCTCTTCGAGTTGGCGATGGCGAGCCGCCAGCGTATCGAGTTTCTCCCGAGGCAGCATCGATCAGGCGCGCGCCTCGGAGGGCAGGCATTCCGAGGCTGGGATGGGTGGGGGGCCGGTGAACGCTCGACGAGCCCTGCTCAGGTCGTCGAAGAAGCGCACCCGGGGCTCCGGCGGCGTCGGGCCGTCGGCCCATGCCGCATCGCACCAACCGCTGGCCTCGAGGGCCGCGATGGCGACCTCGATCTGAGCGTCGTCGGGCTCCCGAGTCGTCAGGGACTGGACGAGGAGCCCGGGCCAGGTCACCGCCGCGACCAGGGACCGGGCGCCCGCCCGGGCGGCCCACCGTTGAAGTTCGTAGGACACGGCGGCGACCAACGGGAGGATCGCGATGCGCAGGGCCAGCGTGGCCACCTGGGCCCCGATGCCCGTCGCTCCCTGGAGGACGAGGGGGGTCAACAAGGACCCGAGGACGACCCCGACGAGCACCACGGTCACCAGCAGGGTCGTCCCGCAGCGGGGATGGCTCTTCGGCTGTGCCCGGATGTTCGCGACGGTGAGCTCGAGACCCCGTTCGAAGGCATGGATCGTCTTGTGCTCGGCACCGTGGTAGCCGAACAGCCGCCTCATCTCGTCGAGCTGTCCGACCAGGGTGAGGTACAGGAGCAAGACGCCGAGCTTGAAGGCTCCGGTCACGGCGTGAAAGGCGACCCCCCCGGGGTCCAGAGGTCGACCCAGAAGCCAGCCGAGTCCGATGGCGAGTCCCTGG
>DAPKRP010000722.1:0-4364 GCA_031800515.1 Polyangiaceae bacterium LLY-WYZ-14_1
GTGCCCCCGCCGCCGGGCCGCGCCGCCCACCGGTACAGCGGGCGCCTCGCGCCCCCGGACGACGGCGCCTTGAGCTTCCGGGTCGGTGGTCGGGTCACCTCCGTGGCGGTCGAGGTCGGCGACGCCCTGTCGCCGGGGCAGGTGGTCGCCGAGCTCGATCCCCGGGACCGACGCCTGTCCGCCTCCCAGGCCCGGGCGCGGGTCGAGGCGGCGGAATCCCGCGTCGACACGGCGGAGCAGGACCGCCGTCGCCTACGTCGCCTCCGGGGGCAGGACGCGGCGAGCGAGCGGGACCTCGAACAGGCGGTCAACGCCTACGAGACGGCCCGAGCCGACCTCACCGCCGCCGAGCGGGCCCTCGCCCTCGCCCGGCGCCGCGTCGGCTACACGGACCTCGAAGCGCCGGTTGCCGGCACGGTGGTGGAGCGCCTCGTCGACCCGGGGGAAAACGTCACCGCGGGCCAACCGATCCTTCGCTATGGATCCTCCGAGGGCGTCGAGGCGGTCTTCCTGGTGCCCGCGGAGGTCGCCCTGCGCCTCGAGTCGGGCATGGCGGCGGAGGTGCGGCTCACCGGCGGCGCCGACGGGAACGGGGAGCCGGCGTCGGCTCCCTCTCCGGAGAAGGCCCCCCCGACCCCTTCGGAGGCCGGGCGATCCGGCGACGGCGCCGATGAGGAGGGACGGGCGATCCTGCCGGCGCGCATCACCGAGGTGGCACAGGCCATCGACGCCCAGTCCCCCGGCTACCCCATCCGAGCGGCGCTCACCGATCCACCCGAGTCCGCCAGGCCCGGCCGGGCGATCAGCGTGTCCATCGCCCTACCGGAAGACCGGGTGCTCCGCGTGCCGCCGGAGGCCCTCGTCGAAGATGGTCGCGGCGTCCACGCGTATGTCGTCCGAGTCGACGACGACGACGGCGGCGGCGCATCCGGGAAGAGGACCGATGACGATGGCGAAGCCGATTCGGACGACGACGGGACCGGCGATGCGGTCGGCCCGGAGACACGGGTCGCTCGCGTCGCGCGCGTTCCCGTCGCCGTGTCCGGCGTCGACCGCTTCGGCGTGCGGGTGACCGGCGGCGAGCTCGCCGAGGGTGACCTCCTGGTGGTCGCGGGGCTCGCCGGGCTCCAGGACGGCGACCGGGTGCGGGTGCCCGAGGGGGCGCTTCGATGAGCGGCCTGACCCGGGCCGCCCTCGACCGACGCACGGTCACCACCGTCTTTTTGACCTTGCTGTTCCTCTGGGGGATCTCCCTCTATCCCCAGCTTCCCCGGGCCGAGGATCCCGGGTTCACGCCCCGGACGGCCGTCGTGACCGCGCGCTTCCCGGGGGCGGAGCCCGAGCTGGTCGAGCGCTTGGTCACCGACCCGATGGAGGTCGCTCTCCAGGACATCGAGGAGATCGATCACCTCGCGAGCGAAAGCCGACGGGGAGAGTCGGTCATCTTCATCCACATCCTGGAGACGGAGACGGAGATCCGTCCCCTCTGGGACGAGGTGCGGCGACGCATGCGGGACTTGGAGCCGTCTCTTCCGGAGGGCGTGATCGGGCCCAGCGTCGACGACGATTTCGGAGACGTCTACTCCATCCTCCTCGGGCTCACCGGAGACGGCTTCACCCTGGAAGAGCTCGAGGACCTGGCCGACGATCTCCGGGGGCCGCTCCTCGAGCTCGACGACGTGGGAAAGGTCGAGATCGTCGGCGCCCCCCGGGAGAGCGTCTTCGTTCGCTACGAGCGCGCCCGCCTCGCCCGGCTCGGGCTCACCCCCCAGGACCTCGCCCGGGCGCTGCGCTCCCGCAACGTGGTGGCGCCGGGGGGCTTCGTGCGTACGGAGGAGACCCGCATTCCCCTCGCCGTCGGCGGGGCCTTCGACGATATCGAGGCGATCCGGGGGATGGCCCTGCCGGTCGGTGTCGAGGGCGGTGCGGGCGTCGGGGGTGCGCCCCCGGGGGAGACGACGTCACCGGGGAGCGCCGGAGCCCAGCCCCCGGGCCTGCTGCGCCTCGGCGACGTCGCCGAGGTCCGACGCGGCATCGCCGACCCACCCCAGCGCCTGGTGCGGCTCGATGGGACGCCTGGGGTCGTCCTCGGCGTGTCGATGAAGCCCGATGGGAAGATCACCCGGATGGGCCCCGCGGTGCTCGAGCTCGCGGAGCGGGCCCAGGCGGACCTGCCCGCGGGCGTGACCCTGGAGCGGCTGACCTACCGGACGGAGATCGTCGAAGGCAACATTCAGAACTTCGTATCGAGCCTCCTCCAGGGGGTGGTCGCCGTCTTCCTGGTGATGTTGGTGGCCCTCGGCCTGCGTACCGGCGTCGTCGTGGCGACGGTGGTTCCGATGACGATGGTGGCGAGCCTCATCGTCATGAGCCTGCTGGGCATCAGCCTGAACAAGATGTCCCTGGCCGCCCTCATCCTCGCGTTGGGGCTGCTGGTCGACAACGCCATCGTGATCTCCGAGGCGATCATCGTCGGGATGGAAGAGGGACAGCGTCCCGTGGACGCGGCGGTGGAAGCGGTCTCCGAGCTTCGACTGCCGCTTCTGGTCGCCTCCGTCACCACCGCCGCCGCCCTGCTGCCGACCTATCTCGCCGAGTCCGCCGTCGGCGAGTACACGAGCGCGATCTTCGAGGTGGTCAGCATCGCCCTGCTCATCTCCTGGGGCCTCGCCCTGACGATGATGCCGTTGCTCTGCGTCACCTTCCTGCGGCCCAAGAGGCGGCGGGGATCCGCCCGAGGTTCCCGGGAGGACGACGAGCATGGTCCCGAGACCGCCGCCCGCGACCAGGGCGAGGCCTCCGGGGACCAAGGCTCCCAAGGCGGCGGCTTCGGGGAACGGGTCGCCGACCGGATCCGGTCGAGCTACCGCGGGGGTCTACGCGGCATGCTTCGGCACCGGGTGCTCACGCTGGTCGTCATGGTCGGCCTGCTCGGGGTGGCACTCTGGGCGGCCCGCTTCGTGCCCCAATCGTTCTTTCCCCGGAAGCAGGAGTCCCTGTTCACCGTGGCCATCGAGCTGCCCTACGGCACTCCCTTCGACCGCACCGCGGAGGTGGTCGGAGACCTGGAAGCGTTCATGGACGAGGAGCTCGCCGCGGCGCCGACGGGCTTCGCGGCCCGCTACGACGAGGAGGGCGTGATCGGGTGGGGCGCGTTCATCGGCAGCGGCGCCCCGCGCTTCATCCTCGGCTACGCCCCGGAGCCTCCGCGCCCCAACTACGCCTACCTGCTCGTCAACACGAGCTCCCATGCGGCGCAGGACTGGGTGATCCCGCGCATGCGTCGGTTCCTGGCCAGCCGCCATCCGGAGGCGACGAGCCGGCTGCAGAAGCTCCGGAACGGCCCGCCCATCGACTACCCCTTCGAGCTACGCCTCTCCGGACCCGACCAGCGGGTCCTCGACGAGATCGTCGCCCGGGGGCGCGCCGAGCTCCGGAAGGTCGAGGGCGCGGTCAACGTCGGCACGAACTGGCCCCTCCGCCGTGCGCGGGTCGACGTCCAGGTCGACGACGCGAGCAGCCGTTTTCTGCGCCGGCCTCCCGAGGCCATCGCGGCGGCCCTCGATGCCCACCTCGACGGAACCCCCGTCGACGTGCTCCGGGCAGAAGACGACCCGATTCCCATCGTCCTGCGCTCCACCACCGCCAACACGCCTGGCCTCGACACCCTGGATCGGCTTCCCGTACCCGTCGGGGCGGGGCGGCCGGCGGCGCCCCTCGGCCGCCTGGCGGATCTCGAGCTCGGTTTCGAGCCTGGCGAGATCCTCCGGCGGGATGGGGTGCGAACGGTGACCCTCCGTGCCGACCTCGCGCCCAACGCCCCAGCCTCGGTGAGCGCGTTCTCCATCGCCCAGGAGCTACGCCCCTGGCTCGAAGCCCAGGCCGAAGGTTGGCCCGTCGGCTACGAGTGGGCCTTTGGCGGCGAGGTGGAGAGCTCCGGGGATGCCCAGGGGGCCATTCGGGAAAAGATGCCCATCGCCCTGGTCATCATCCTGCTGCTCCTGGTGGTCCAGTTCGACGCCATCCGCCCGCCCCTCGTCGTCCTCGGCACGCTGCCCTTCGCCCTGATCGGAGTGATCCTGGGGCTCCTGGTCACCCAGAAGCCGTTTGGCTTCGTCGCCCTTCTCGGGGTGATCGCCCTGTTCGGGATCGTGATCAACAACGCCCTGGTGCTCCTGGACCGGGTGGAGATCGAGATGGAGATGAACGGCCTCAGTCGTGCCCAGGCCGTCGAACGGGCAGCGGAGCGGCGCTTTCGGCCCGTGCTGCTGACGACGGCGACCACCGCTGGGGGACTGCTGCCCCTCTGGTTCGGCGGCGGGCCGATGTTCAGTCCCATGGCGGTGGCGATCTTCTTCGGGTTG